>DASURJ010000410.1:0-12014 GCA_036280115.1 Gemmatimonadaceae bacterium | reverse complement strand
CGGGTCCCGCCGCACGAAGAGTACGCCGCGCACGCGGCCAAGGTCCAGCGCAAAGCCCGACGCTGCACCGTTGACGTTAGGCTCGAAGTGGTAGGTCATCCCGCCGGCGCGAAACGACCGCGCACCGGCCGCACGGAGCGTATCGACCTCACCCCGAGGGCGAGACACAGTGACCGTCTGGCCGTTCACGTCGACCCGGTACGTGGCATCGAGCTCTTCCGAGTAGTAGCGGCCGGCCAATCCAGCGAGATCCGAGGGCGAGATCATCCCGGACCCGCTCGCCTGCGAAGTCGACGCTGCCGCGGACGTGGCCGGTGCCGGCGCGGTGAACCTCGGGCCGAGTACGACGTCCGCGACCCGACGCGCGAGCATGGACGTGTTCGCGTCGCTCACGTTGCATAACGCGACCACGCTCGTGTGCGCCGACGGGAAGCGCGTGATGATCGTGCGATACCCACCGGTGCTCCCGGTGTGCTCGACGATGGGCAGGCCACGGTACTCACCGACCGTCAGCCCGAACGCGTACGAGAGCATGGTGCCGTTCGCGAGGCGTCCCTGCTGCAGTTGTCGCTTCAGGAACCCCGGCCCCCCCACCTTTCCGGAATAGAAGTTCTCATCCCACTTCTGCAGGTCCTCGATCGTCGTCATCACGCCGCCCTGACCGACGATGTCGTTGTTCCAGATGTTGATGCGCCACCCGCCGCCCGGCGCGGGAGAATAGGCGGCTGCGCGCCCCGCCACCGGCATCGTGTGGTCGTCGTGGTAATGCGTGCTCGTCATCCCGAGCGGCGTGAAGATCTGCTCATCGGCGAACTCGCGGAGCGACATCCCCGTCACGCGCTGCACGATGACGCCCATCGCGACGTAGCCGGTGTTGCTGTAGTTGTACTCGGTCCCTGGCGGGAAGTTGAGGCGCTTCTGCCGCGAGGCGAGTCGCAGGACGTCATCCACGGAGTACGTGTCGTCGTACCGCATGCCGGCCGCACCCACGAGCGCCCAGAAGTCACGCAGCCCGCTGGTGTGGTGCACGAGATGGCTGACCTTGATGGGCGTTCCGTAGTCGGGAAGCTCGGGGATGTACTTGCGGACGTCGTCGTCGAGCGAGATACGCCCCTGCTCGACGAGCAACGCGATCGCTGCCGCCGTGAATTGCTTGGCGACCGACCCCGAGATGAATGGCGTTCTCGGGGTGATCGGGATGCCGTACTCGATGTTCGCCGACCCATACCCTTTCGCGTATGCAATGCCGCCATTCCGGTAGACGCCCACCGCGCAGCCGGGTGCGTCCGGTCTCGAGAATCGCGAGAATACGGCATCCACGTGCCGAGCGGTGGAGTCGGCCAGGGGCTGCTGCGCGGCCGCTGATGAGGCGGCCGAGATGACGAACAGGAGTGTGAGGCGCATGGTATCGATGAAATTCGGTGTCACATCACGACCTTGGGCTTTGGCTTCGGCACGATCACGCCTTCCACCTTCCCCTCGTCGAGCAACTTGTTGAACGCCGGCACGTCCTGCTGCTCGAGCGCGTCCACTGCTGCGCGCAGCGCACCCCACAGCCGCTCCAACTCGGCGAATCGCTCGCGGACCGGCTGTGTGAGCACGTCGTTCTGCTCGAGGTTGCCGAGCAGGAAGACGTACTGCGCGTTGATGCCGTTGCGATAGTTGATGATGTCCTGGCCGTTCGCGGCCTTCGTCGACAGCTTCGGCCCCAGCGTGTCCGCCTTCTCGCCAATGCGCTTCCCGCTGGCGGTGATGGCAGCGGCGTTAGGTGCTTCCTTGGCGCGGTCGATGAAGCGCGTGACCTGCTCCTTGACGTCGCGAATGCGAATGAGCGCGTCGTGAATCTCGCCGATCCGGCCGACGATCGCGCGTGACATGGAGTCGCGCGCGGCGATCTCCCCAGGCGCGACGCTACGGCGCGGGTCGAGTCGTACCTCGATCGGCTGCGTGAGGACGGTCGATCCCACGGTCAACCGGACCTGGTAGCGTCCGGGCGGCACGAGATAGCCGTTCGTGGGCCCGCCGAACATCGCGATGTTGCCGGGAAGTGTCGTAGGTGGTTCGGCGCGGAGATTCCACTGGAATGCGTTCAGCCCGGCTCTAGGCTCGAGCCGTGGACGGGGCGGAGGGCCGAAGCCGCCACCCGGCGTTGGAGGCGGTGCACCCGCTGCCGTGCGCGTGTACGCCTCCAATACCCTGCCTCCCACATCGAGGAATTCGAGTTTCACGGGCGTGGCAGAGTCGGGTACGGCGCGGAGCGAGAAATAGATGTTGGCGCCTAACGGCGGGTTGCGCCCAGCCGTGGTGGTTGCGGGAGAGGGGCCGCCGGCGAGTAGCGCCGGCCGCGGCGCGAAGAGATGCACCGGTGCCGCGACCGTCTGCTCGCTCATCTGTCTGACCGCGCTCAGGTCATCGAGCGCCCAGAACGCGCGCCCCTCCGTGGACGCGTAGAGGTCGCCGTGGCGCACCTCGAGGTCCGTGATCGGAACCGCAGGCAGATTGCGCGCGAGCGACTGCCAGTTCGCTCCGCCGTTGAACGACACGAAGACGCCCGTCTCGGTGCCGGCGTAGAGGAGCCCGCGCTTCTCCGGATCCTCGCGCACGACACGAACCGGTTCGTTCGGACGAAGACCGTTCACGATGCGAGTCCAGGTTCGACCGTAGTCCGTCGACTTGAACGCGAACGGCATATAATCGCCACGGCGGTCCATGCGGAAGGCGAGGTACACGGTGCCCGCGTCGTGCGGTGACACCTCGACCTCGTTCGCGAGACCCGCGCCGACGCCCGCCGGCGTCACGTTCGTCCACGTTCGGCCGCCATCGCGTGTCAGTTGAACGAGGCCGTCATCCGTCCCGACGTACATGGTTGCGGCATCGTGCGGAGACTCGGCGATCGAGACGATGGTGCCGTACACTTCGCCGCCCGCCCCCTCGTTCGTGATGGGAGTGCCGCCCCAGCCCTGCGTCGCCTTGTCGTTGCGCGTCAGGTCGGGTGAGATCGACGCCCACGTTTTCCCCCGATCGCTCGTACGAAACAGCACGTTCGCGCCATGAAACACGACTTTCGAGTCGTGCTGCGACACGACGGCCGGGGCAGTCCAGTTGAATCGGTACCGGATCTTGTCGGTCGGCTCGGTGAGCGACAGCTCCGGCCACGCCATGATCTGTCGCGTCAGGCCGGTCTCGGTGTCGAGCTCCTCGAAGATCCCCTGGTAACACCCGCCGTACACGTAGCGCGGGTTCTTGCGGTCCACGCCGATGTTCGCGCTCTCGCATCCCGGACCGTCCTCCCAATCACGCACGCCGATGTTCGGCCCGTCGCTCCGGCTCTTGATGATGACGGCGCTGTTGTCCTGCTGGCCGCTGTAGAGCTTGTAGGGGTAGACGTCATCCACCATCACGTGGTAAAACTGCGCCGTCGGCTGATTGTCCTGTGTGCTCCAGCTCCGCCCGCCGTCCACCGAGATCGACACGCCGCCGTCGTTCGCGTTGGCCAGGTACCGCGAGTCCTTCGGGTTGATCCAGAACCCGTGGTTGTCCACGTGCGTTGCCGGAACGGTCGCGAACGTGCGGCCGCCGTCGATCGATTTGAGCACCGGCGAGTTCATGACCCACACGATGTCGGCGTTCGCCGGATCGGCGGCGATCTTCATGTAGTACCACGACCGGGTCTGAATATTCCTGTCCTCGCTCAGGAGCCGCCACGTCTTCCCCGCGTCGTCAGAGCGATGGAGCCCCCCGCGTTCCGCCTCGACGATCGCGAACACGCGGTCGGGATTCGCCGGTGACACGGCGACGCCGATCTTTCCCATGAGCTTCGGCAGACCATCGCCGAGTCGCGTCCAGGTGTCGCCACCGTCCGTCGTCTTCCAGATGCCGCTCCCGGGGCCACCGCTCCGCACCTGCCACGGCACGCGTTGATGGTCCCAGAACGCCGCGTACAGGATGCGCGGGTTCGTCGCGTCCATTGCCAGGTCGCTCGCGCCGCTCGTCTCGTTCACACCCTCGAGCACCTGCATCCACGTCTTGCCCCCGTCAGCCGAACGGTAGATGCCGCGGTCCGGCGTGCCCTTCCATCGGTCACCCTGCGCCGCCACGTAGACGAGGTCCGGGTTCGACGGGTGCACGCGGACGGCGGAGATCTGCTTCGTCGCCTCGAGCCCCAAGCGCGTCCACGTCTTGCCCGCGTCGGTGGACTTGTAGACGCCGTCGCCGTACGACGACGACTGCCCTCGGATCGCGTGCTCGCCCGTACCGACGTAGATCACGTTAGGGTCGGACTCGGCGACGGCGATGGCGCCAATCGAACCCGTGCGGAAGAACCCGTCCGAGATATTGCGCCACGACGCACCGGCGTTCTCCGTCTTCCACACGCCGCCACCGGTATAGCCGGCGTAGTACACGAACGGCTGGCTCGTCACACCCGCCACCGCGTTCGCCCGGCCCCCGCGGAACGGCCCGATGAGCCGCCACTGAAGGGCGCGAAAAGCGGACGAATCGTACGGAGCGTTCGTCGGCGCGCCGATGGGTGACCGTGGCGGGGGCGACGGCTGGGCGACCACGAACATCAGAGGCGTTCCGACGAGCCCCGCGATCGGGGCTATCGAGCGTAGGGAGGGCACGAGAGTCACCGTGATTGGATTGGCGGCGACCATCGTAGTCATTCGACACCCGCGTCGAAAGAGCCGGAAGGGCTTCCCAGTCCCTTATTTCACGAGCTCCAGTAGTCGGGCCATTCCCGCGTCACGCAGCCTGGTGAGCGTCCCCGGCGCGGTGGCGCGCACGACGCCCATCGCGGCGACCAGGACACCGACACAGACGACGTACGCGCCGATGAGCCGTCGCGCGAGCGGGCGGATCGATGTCTCGACGAACGTCTCGTTCCCCGGCACCAGCCGCGTTAGGCCGTAGAGCGTGACCATCGTCCCGGCGGCGGCGACCGCAAGCCCTGAAACGAGCGGCGACCGGACCAGCCGCTCCATGAGTGCCGCGGGCGGATGGCCTCCGTGCAACCAGTATGTAACACCGAACGCGCCCAGGGGCACGCTGAGCATCAGGAATATCACACCGTAGAGCTGAGCGGAGAGCCCGGTGTGGTACTCCTTGTTCGTATCGAGACTGTCGTTCAGCGCAATGACCGCCGTCCTCGTGACGACCATCCGCAAGCCGCTCACGCCCGCGAACAGGGCGAGCGCGACGCACACGCCCGCAACGACGACAGGAATGCGATACTGAATGCCAACCGCGCCACCGAGAATGAGCACCAACAGCGCGAGCGTGATCAGCCTGTTCTTCATGCCTCTGTCACCGCGCGTTGCGTCGAGCGCTGACGCCGTCATCGGCAGTCTCGCAGGAGCTCCACTCGCCGGTTCCGTGCCCGACCGGCGAGCGTCCCATTGTCCTCGATCGGCTGGTTCTCCCCACGCCCCTCGGATCGCACGCGCGCCGGGTCAACGCCGTGCTCGCTGACCAACGCCAACCGAGCCGCCTCAGCACGGCGGCGTGAGAGTTCGAGGTTCGCCGCCGACGCCCCGATACTATCGGTATGTCCGACGATGGTGATGCGCCAGTCCCGATGGTCTTTCAGGGCCTTCGCGATCGTCGCGAGCGTCATCGACGAGGCCGGGTCGATCTCGGCCGACGCCGTGGCGAAGTGAATGTCGTGCACGGTGGCGCGGCACCGCGTGGCGAGATCGGCTGCGACGTCCATGCGATAGCTCACCCGTGCCAGTTGCCTGTAACCGCGGAACCCATCGGGACGTACGAGCTCCAACTCGGCGATCCACGGGGCAGCCGCGTCGTCGACGAGCAGGAAACTCATGCGGAGCTCCGGAAAGCGCGCACCGGCATTCCTCAACACTCCCTTGGCCCGGATCCCACGCAGGCTGACGCGCGCGTCGTTGAACACTACCGAGACCGGCTCGAGCCCGGCGCGCGTGAGCGTCCCCTTGAATGGCAGCTGCGATATCTCGGGAACGAAGAACGAGACGTTCGCCCGGCCGCTCGCCTCGAGCTCTCTCAGGGCGGGCAACGGCATCATGAAAAACGTCGACGCCAGATATGCGTCGTGCCTGTCGTTCCCGAGCGACACGTAGAATGACCGCGTCACCTCTCTGATCCGATGCGTGAGGTCGAACTCCTCCATCCGCCACCGGGTGGCGCCGGGCCGGGAGCCGCGGCTCCACGAGTGGCGCAACGTGACCGAGAACGCGCTCGAGTCGACGATCTCGAGCCGCGTCTCCCAGTCCGGCTCGTTGCTGATCGAGGACACCCATGTGAGCACGAGTCCCTTGTCGAACGGAATGTTGATCGAGCGCTGCGCGTACGCGGCTCCGGCCGTGATGACCAGGAGAATCGCAGGCATCGTACGGATCACGGTGCCCCCTTGTAGAGCCCGGCCGGCACGCACTGCGGCCGGCACGCCTTGAGCGTCAGCGTCGTCTTCACTCGCGCCGTCCGCTTGGTGTTGGTGCTGTCGCGCGTGAACTTTCCCTGCGCGATCACGAACCCGTTCGACGTGCGGAGCGCGAGCACCGGATGGCGGCGCACCACCCGCTCGATGATCGGATGCGCCTTCTGCAAGGCGAACGGCGAGTCGAGAATCTGCGGGATCGCGCCGCCTAACGGGATGACCACCCAGATCGTGCGCCCCTGGATGCTCTCGCCGAAGTCCGTCACCGCCGGCTGCATGGGCATCGTGAGCACGATCGAGTCGCCCGCCAGCACGCCCCGGAGCGGCACGCGGAAGTAGTTCGGGGCGAACCCCTTGAGTCCCTGTCCGAAGTCGTTCCAGTAGCCGAGCCCCGGCGGCGACACGACCTTGTGAAACAACGGCGTACCCGGGATGAGCCGGCCGATCACGTTCGGGTTGTCGGTGACGTGGAACCGCCCGTTGCCCTCGATGTAGCCCTCGACGGCGATCGGCTTGTTCGCCGGCGCGCCACGGGGGTGCATGAGCACCATCTTCCCGTCGAGCGTGACGGTATAGTGAATGAACGGCTCGCCCGACACCGTGTACGAATCGCCAACGAACACGCCCTCGATCGGTCCTTCGAACTTGTCGCAGTACACCGCGAACAGCTCCTGATGCAGGTACTTCGCGGCGTCGAGGATGAATCCCGGAATCGCGTCGAATACGCCGGCCGGTCCCTTGAGCGCGGCGACGCCGAGCTTCATGGCCTGCACGTAAGCGAATTTCTCGCCCTTCGAGTAGTCGCGCGGATCGGTCGTCCGCGTTCCGATTCCCTCGATCGCTTTGCTCCTCCAGAAGCCGAGGCTCAGGTCGAGTGGTGCCTTCGCGAGCTTGAGCGCGTCCGACGCCGCCGTGAGCATCTCGTAGTACTGATCCATCTCGGCGCACCCCTTTGCGCCCGCACGGGTTGCATCCGCCTGGCGCTCGAGTCGCGCTCGCGCCGTTGCCGCGTCATCCATCCAGGTATCGAGCCGCTGTGCGTACTCATCCCAGTCCGGGAGTGTTTCCGTCACCTCTGCGCGTGCCTCGAAGACCTTCGTCATCTGCTGCTTCAGCGTAACCAGCTGCGACGGCGCCTTTGCCAGCGCCGACTCGGCGTCGGCGAGTCGTGCCTCTGCTTGCTGCCGCGCCGGCGACAGCGGCTGTGCGGCGAGCCCGTCCCGAGCGACGTCGAGCGCCTTGTCGACGGCAGCGACGAGCTGCCGCGCCTCGTCGGCGATGACCGCCGGGATCGCGGACGCCGCCACGACCTTGAACGTCGTCGTCGCTCGACCCTTGCCGTCGGGGGCAACGGCGTCGATGCGATATTGCCCGAGGGTGCTCGTTTTGCTGAACGTCGCGGTAAAGGTGCCGTCACCGGCCGGCGCCGTCGTTAGGCTGAACGGTGGGGTGCCGCCCGTCCGCGTGATGCGGATGGTCACCTTTGCGCCTTTGGGGCCCGCCACCGTGGACCCCCTGATCGTCACCGCACCGCCGGGCTGCACCGTCGTGGGCTTTGCCGTGACGTCGATGGGGTACCCGCCCTTCGACGCCGCCGATCCGGCCGGTCGCTGCGCGTCGCCACTCGCTCCGAGCGAGAGCTCCATCAGGACGGCGAGCGCCGCCGTCGCGTACATCGATTGCATTGGGGCTCCTTGCTGAATCCGTCCTCACCCGAGTGAACGGATTCGAGCCCCAACACGGGCCACGGCTTACACCGACGCCGTCTTCTCGCCGCCGCTGGTCGCGTCTCGCGACGCAGACTCGTCACTCTCGGCGCCCCGGCACCCCCCAATGATCAGGGCCAGTCCGAGGAATGCGACTACGGAACGGCGTGTCGTCATCGTGTTCTCCGGCGTGAATCACGCATCGCGCGCAGCTCCGCATCGCACGCTCGCGCCTGACGAGCCCCCCACCGATCCGCCCGCATCGTCGCGCAACTCGCGACGAGCAGCGACTCCGCTTCGGCCCACCGCTCGAGCGCGCCGAGCGTGATTCCGAGCGCGGCTCGGCTCTCGGCAGTGCGCAGGTCCTGCGCGCCAAGCTTCTGCGAGCGAATGGTGATCGCCTCCCGCAACAGCGGCTCGGCCTCCGCTGGCCGTCCGCGATCCGTGAGCGTCTCACCTAACGCCGTCAGCGCCTCGGCGATTCGAGGGTGGTCTCCCGGTAGATCTCGCCGGTATATCCGCAGCGCTTCGCGCAGCACGCGCTCCGCCTCCGGCAGCCGTCCAGTCCGTCGCAGGAGAATGCCGAGATTTCGGAGCGGCTGCGCGGAGTCCGTAGTGGAATCGGCGACCGCCGCATTGACGCGGATGACGTCGCGGAACAGCGTCTCGGCCTCCGCGTATTTTCCCTGCTCGCTCAGCACCGCGCCGAGGCTGGACGTGGCGCGCCGGGTATACGTGTGGGTGGAGCCGAGTGATGTCTGCCAGAGGCGACGCGCCTGACGAAACGATTCTTCCGCCGACTCGAGCCGTCCCATGCGATATCGCACAATGGCGAGGTTGTGCAGCGTTGCCATCGTCAGCGGATGGTCGGGACCGAGGAGGCGGCGGCGAAGGGCCAGGGTCTCCACGTCGAGCGACTCCGCTTCCGCCCACCGTCCGGTCGCCTCGAACATGTTCGCGAGCGAATGCATCGAGTACGCGACGTCGGGATGATTCCCATCGGGGTATAGCCGTCGCTGGCCATCGAGTACGACGCGGTAGAGCGACTCCGCCTCCGCGTATCGGCCCATGTTGCTCGCGTTGGCGGCGAGGTCGCCGAGTACATCAATCACGGCGGGATGGCCGTCGTCGAGAGTGCGGCGTCGGATCGCGAGTGCCGCCCGATAGACGGAATCCGCCTCGCTCCTCTTCTCCGCGTCCTCGGCGAGCAGCACGCCGAGGTTCTTGAGGTCGGTGGCGACCTCCTGGTGGTCATCACCGAGCCGGCTCCGGTCGATCGCGAGTACGGTCCGGTACAGCGACTCGGCACGTTGCGTCTTCCCTTCCCGCCGCAGCGTGCTCGCGAGCTCGCCCATCGTCGTCGCCAGGCCGACCGGGTCGCCTGCCCCCGACCGGATCGCGAGCGCGTGCTGGAGAACGGACTCCGCCCGAGCAAGCTGGCCAAGTTCTCTGAGTGATGTTCCGCGGTCCGTCAGACGAGCGGCGAGCTCGGGGTGACTCGACCCGTACGCGGTGCGCGCCACGTCCACCGCTCGCGCGAACAGTGTATCCGCTTCGGCGTAGAGCCCGAGCTGGCGATGAATCGTGCCCAGCACGCCGAGCAGCTCCTGCTGGACCGCGGGCTGCCTGCCTAACGCCGAATCGACCCGGTGCACGCCGCGCTGGAGGAGCTCGCGCGCCGTTATCTCGCGCCCCCTCGACTGCGCGGGATCCGCCACCTCGAACAGGCCGATGACGAAGTTCTTGACTTCCTCCGCCTTCGCGGCCTCCTGCGACTTCGCGCGCGCCTGCCACACGGTCGCTCCAACTCCGGCGAGCGCCGTGACGCCGAGCGCCGTGCCGGCTGCCAGCCCGACGCGATGGCGGCGCGCGAACTTCCGCAACCGATAGCGCCGAGAATCGGGTCGTGCCCGGATCGGGAGCGCCGTGAGGTACCGCCGCACGTCCTCCATGAGTGCTTCGACAGACGGGTACCGCCGGCCGGGCTCCTTCTCCAGCGCGTGAAGCACGATGGTGTCGAGATCACCGGCAAGCTGGCGGCGCAGGGGAGGGGCCACGATCGCGCTCGGTCGCTCCGGCTCCGTGTCGCATACGACCCGCTCGTACTCGACCGGCGTCCGCCGCTCGAAGCGATGCGCGCGATGGCTCGTGAGCAGCTCGTACAGCACGGCGCCGAGTGCGTACACGTCCGTCGCGGTGCTCACCGGGTCGCCGCGAATCTGCTCCGGCGCGGCGTACTCGGGGGTCATCGCGCGCAGCTCGGTGCGGGTGCGCGGCTCGACGTCGGCGCCGCTCGTGGCGTCACCTTCGAGCAGCTTCGCGATCCCGAAGTCGAGCAGTTTCACATGCCCCTCTCGCGTCACGAGCATGTTCGACGGCTTGAGGTCGCGATGCACGACGAGGTTCTGATGGGCGTAGCGAACCGCGTCGCAGACCTCGAGAAAGAGCTCGAGTCGGCGGCCGATGCCCAGGCGGTGCTCGCCGCAATATTCAGTGAGCGGGATGCCGTCGATGAGCTCCATCGCGAACCACGGCCGCCCATTGGCGAGGATGCCGCCGTCGACCAGGCGCGCGATGTTCGGGTGGCTCAGGCGCGCGAGGATGCGGCGCTCGAATAGAAAACGACGTCGCGCGGAGTCGGCGTCCATCTCGTGGCGCACGAGTTTGAGCGCGACGCGCTGGTCGTACTGTCCGTCGGCACGCTCGGCGGCGTAGACCGTACCCATGCCTCCGCTCGCGAGCTCGTTGAGGACTCGGTAAGGGCCGATATGCCCATCAGGCGTCACGCTCGCGATCTCGGGGCCCGACCGCGTCGCATCACCGAGTCCCAGCGTCGACAGGTACCCGTCGATCGGCCGCTCGAGAAAATCGCCAGACGCGAGATACGCGGCGAGCAGCGCTTCCGCGTCGGCACGGAGCTCGTCGTCGTCCGAGCACGCCCGGTCGAGGTAGGCAGCGCGCTCGTTCGGTGGCAGCTCGAACGCGTCGTCGAGGATCGGCGTCAGCTGCCGCCAGCGCTCAGGGGAAAGGGGACGCATGCCATCCCGATGAACGGCGTTCAGGACGCTCCGGGGCCATCGCGCGCGCTCACGGCGTGGAAGAGGAATGCGCGTGCTCGTTGCCAATCCCGCTTCACCGTTCGGGGAGAGACTCCGAGCGTCTCGGCGGCCTCTTCGACCGAGAGCCCGGCGAAAAAGCGGAGCTCGACGGTTTGAACGAGTCGTGGGTCGAGCTCCTGCAGTCGGTCGAGCGCTTCGTCGAGCGCGAGCAACTCATCGGCGCGATCGGGACTGGCGAGCGCGTCACCGTCGAGCGTGACGACGCGACCGCTCCCGCGCTTCTCGGCGGCGTTCCGCCGCGCGTAGTCGACGAGGATCTGGCGCATCGCGCGTGACGCGACCGCGTAGAAGTGGGTCCGGTCCTCGTACGCGTGTCGCGAGCTGCCGGCGAGCTTCAGGTACGTCTCGTGGACGAGTGCGGTCGTCGAGAGCGTTTCGCCCGGACGCCGCCGCGCAAGCTGTTGATGGGCACGGCCGTGGAACTCGCGGTAGACCAGCGGGAACAGCCGGTCCATCGCGCTGCGGTCACCGTTACGCAAGGCGGCCAGCAGTGTGGTGATCTCGCTCTCGCCCGACACGGCCCCTCGGCGGAGAAGGGAACCGCCCCAACGTACCGATGCGGCCGAGCCGCATCAAGAAACGGCAACGTTGAGCGCCCGGCTACCGGTTTCCTGTTCCCGGTTCCGCGTTCCCGGCCCTTCCCGGCCCGTACAACACCTTCCCCGCCTTCGCGCCGGTGTGCTTGCCCTGATCGATCGTCACGACGCCGTTCACGAGCACGTACTCGATCCCCGTCGGGAAGACCATCGGTTCGTCGTACGTCGCCCGATCGTCGAG
>DASURJ010000409.1:0-5200 GCA_036280115.1 Gemmatimonadaceae bacterium | reverse complement strand
GCCCAGGGCACGTGCTTCCAATTGGTGTCGCGGCCCTGCCTCGCGCCCTGAATACGAATCGTCAGGGTCCCCGCAGCGCTCGTCGGTACCGTTACGTGGTGATCGATATAGCGCAGATCGAGGGTGCACGACGACGCGCGGCTATTTCGGTTGAACAGTCGAACGAGGACCGAGGCACCACCACTTCCCTTGATCGGGTACACGTCGGACCGAGAGGGGCCGGTGATGCAGCCACCACCGAACGTGGTCACGGTGAGCGTGACCGTGGCACCCGCCGTCGCCGTATCGGGAAGCACAACCCTGGCGTCCTCGTCGTCGATGCGGATGAGTGCGGGCTCGTTACGCGCGTCCGGACCGGTCAGCGCGTTGCACGCTCCGACCACCAACGCGAGTGGGAGGATGGCGCGCCTGGCGATATCGGTGGTGATCATGGGCTCTCGGTTCTTCCCTGGCGCGCGCCGGCGGTGTAATTAGCCCGTGGGCTCTTTCCCAGGGGAAATCGTGAACGCATCCGTCTTACGTCTGACTGCAGCCGTCCTCGTTGTGGCTGTCGCCTGCTCACCTTCCGACGACCGCAACGGCCGCGACGCTACTATATCTACGGCGGCGCTCCAGCCGGCGATGGCCGCCATCACCGGCGAGAGTATCCTCGAGCACACGAATCGTCTCGCGTCCGACGGCTTCGAGGGACGGGCACCTGGCACCGCCGGAGAGGACAGCACGGTCGCCTATCTCACGGAGCAGTTCAAGGCGTTGGGGCTGGCGCCGGGGAACCCCGACGGCAGCTACATCCAGCCCGTGTCGCTCATCGGCTACACGAGCCGCCCGGAGCTTACGATCACCGCTGGCGGCCGCACCATGCGCCCCGCGTTTCCGACCGATTTCGTCGCCGTGTCGCGGCGTAGCATGACCGACGTCCGGGTGGACAACTCCGACCTCGTGTTCGTGGGCTACGGCGTCGTCGCACCCGAGTACGGCTGGGACGATTACAAGGGCCTCGACGTGAAGGGGAAGACGATCATCATGCTCGTGAACGACCCGGCCGTGCCGGACCCTAACGACTCGACGAGGCTCGACTCGACGATGTTCAAGGGCCAGGCCATGACCTATTACGGCCGATGGACGTACAAATACGAGATCGCGTCGGACAAGGGCGCTGCGGCGGCCATCATCGTCCACGAGACCGGTCCCGCCGGGTACCCGTACGAGGTCGTGATCGGCAGCTGGGGACGCGAGAACCTCGACGTGAAGACGGAGGGGGCGACGAACCGCGTCGCCGCCGAGGCGTGGATGACGCTCGACAAGACGAAGGAGCTGTTCCGGAACGCGGGGCTCGACTTCGATTCACTGAAGAAGGCGGCCACGAGCAAGGACTTCAAGCCAGTGCCGCTGAACGCGAAGGCGACGTTCCGCGTGCGGAACCAGGTGCGCGAGATCCAGTCGCGGAACGTCGTGGCGAAGCTCGAGGGCTCGGACCCGGAGCTCAGGGACGAGTACGTGATCTACATGGCGCACTGGGACCATCTGGGGAAGGACACGACGCTCGCGGGCGATCAGATCTTCAACGGCGCACTCGACAACGCGACCGGCACCGCCGCCCTCCTCACCGCGGCCAGGGCGTACAAGGCGCTGCCCACACCTCCGGCGCGCTCCATCCTCTTTCTCGCGGTGACGGCCGAAGAGTACGGCTTGTTAGGCGCGAAGTGGTACGCGACGCGCCCGCTCTACCCGCTCGACAAGACGCTCGCGGTCATGAACATGGACGGCGTCAACCAGTGGGGGCGCACGAAAGACGTGACCGTCGTCGGCTACGGGAACTCGACACTCGATGACGTGTTGACCACCGTCACGGCCCAGGAGTCCCGCACGGTCAAGCCGGACCCGGAGCCCGAGAAGGGGTTCTTCTACCGCTCCGACCACTTCGAGTTCGCGAAGCAGGGCGTGCCGTCGCTCTACATCGATTCGGGCACCGAGTACGTGGGCAAGGACCCGTCCTACAGCCAGCAGAAGCGCGACGAGTACACGAACAACGATTACCACAAGCCGTCGGACCACGTGAAGCCCGACTGGGATCTGTCCGGCGCCGCCGAGGATTTGCAGACGCTCTTCAAGGTGGGCTACCAGGTCGCACAGACGGACCGGTGGCCGGAGTGGAAGCCTGGCACGGAGTTCAAGGCCAAGCGGGATTCCATGCTGAAGGGAGATAAGTAGCAGCCATGGCTGATAGCTGCTACTCAGTACCCTAACGTCAACACAAGCGATTCCGTCGGCAACATGTCCTTCCACTGCCGAATGAGTCGCTGGTATGCCACGCCGACCGGGCGGATCTTGCGGTCCATGTCGTACAGACCTAACGAGTTCACCCGCCCGTTGTCCTCGCGCAGCGATGTGTCCCAGTCCACCTGGTCGATCAGTGAATACCAGGTGAACCCCACGATCGGGATGCCGTCCTCCTTGAGGCGGACCATCTGCGCCCACTCCTTCCACAGCCACCGCTCCGAGTGCGGCTCCTTGATGTTCGTCTCCGTGTGCATCACCGGGAGGCGATAGCGGCTGTAGTACTGCCGAGTGAGGATGTAGTAGCCGAAGATCTCCCCCGCCGTCTTCGTCTCCTTCTCCTCGCAGACGAGATGCTCGTTCGTTTCGTAGTAATCCGTGCCCATGATACAGTGCGCCTTCACACGGTTCTCCTGGAACCAGCGATACTCCGCGCGCGTCATCCCATAGTCCATCAGGTACTGGTACATGGGCGCCGACACCGGATACCCGTAGGTGAGGTCCAGGGCGAGAAACCGGCGATCGTTCAGAAAGCGCGCGAGCGGAATGCACGTCGGGTCCTCCGGATGGAAGTACTCCGATGACTCGCTCTGCACGAACGTCGGGCGATCGAGCACGTCGAGAATCGCCGTCATCGCGCGGATGGTCGCCTGACAGAGATGCTTGATCGCGGTCACGAACGCACGGTCGCTCCGCAGTCGCTCGTTCCACCACCCGTTCAACGCCGAAAACGTCGCGGTGATGAAGATCTCGTTGATGGGAGTGTAGAGCCGCACCCACGGGTACCGCGCCGCGAACGCCCGCGCATACTCGGCGAAGTAATGCGGGAAGTCCGGGTTCTGGAAATCGCCGGTCCAGTCGGGGACGCCGAAGTGACACAGGTCGGCGATCGGCGTGATGCCGAGCTCGCTCAGGGTCGTGAACGTCTCGTCCGCGAAGTCCCAGTCGTACTGCCCTGGCCCGGTGTGCGTGCGGTAATACGGCGGCCCGTAGCGCAGAAACTCGATCCCCATCTCGAGCACGAGGTCGAAGTCCTCGCGCCACCGCTCGTAATGACGCGTCTTCTCCATCTCGTCCACGCGCATCGGGGTGCCGTCGGGACCGGCGACGGTCGGGTAACTGTTCTCGATACCCGTGGCGAACATGAACTCGTGCGTCATGGGTGTGGAAGGGCTGAGCGAAGGAAGGGCGCGCCGGCGCCGACGACCGAGTCCACGATGTCAGGCACAGACTGGGCCCGACGTCCTCCCCGCCATCGGTGATCTGCTACCGGTCATTCCCTTCGTCCCGGTCGAGCCAACGCACCGTCGGCTCGCCGTGTCAGACCTGCATTCTCCTGTCCGACGGAGCGAGCAATGTCCCTGACCGGTGACCTGCGGTATGCGGTGCGGAGCCTGCGCAGACGCCCCGGCTTCACGATCGTCGCCATTCTCACCCTCGCGCTCGGCATCGGCGCGAACGCCGCGATCTTCAGCGCGGTTCGCGGTATCCTCCTTCGCCCGCTTCCCTTCCGCGAACCCGACCGGCTCGTCGCGTTCAACGCCGAGCAGTTCATTGCGAACGCGGAGTTGCTCTACCTTCGCGAGCACGCGCGAACACTCGGCGCCGTTGCCGCCATGAGCCCGGGATGGGGGATGGCACTCACGGGCGTTGGCGAGGCGACACAACTGACGACGGGACGCGTTTCACCGAACCTCTTCGATATGCTCGGCGTCCGACCGGCTCTCGGCCGCTCGTTCCAGGAAGAGGAGTCCACGCCCGGCCGCGAGACCGTCGCGATCCTCGGGCACGGGCTCTGGACGGAGCGCTTCGGCAGCGACCCCTCTGTCATCGGGCGACGCATCACACTCGACGGTACCTCGTACACGGTCGTCGGGATCCTCCCACAGGGGTTCGAGATCCTCGGCCGGTCCCACGACCTCTGGACGCCGCTCGTCATCGACCCCGGGGCGTGGTTCCATCGCGGCGCCACGTCGTGGATGGTCGCTCGGCTCCGCACCGGGACCACGGTCGACCAGGCCCGCGCCGAGCTCGCTGCTCTCATGCCGCAGATGCGTGCGGCGTTCGAGTTTCCGCCCGACTATTACGGAAACGCGACGCTGCTGCCGCTGCATGAGCGCACGGTGGGCAGCGTCCGTACGGTGCTCCTCGTGCTGTTCGCGGCGGTCGGGTTCATCGTGCTCATCGCGGGCGCGAACGTCGGGAACCTCCTGCTCATGCGAGCGGCCGGGCGCCGGCGCGAGATCGCCGTGCGGACGGCGCTCGGTGCAACGCGGCGTCGTGTGATCCGACAGTTGCTCGTGGAGAGCGTTGTGCTCGCGGTCGCCGGTGCCGCAGCGGGTGCGGCACTCGGCGCGATGGGTGTACGCGTGCTGCGCGCGTCGCTCCCGTCCGACATCCCTCGGCTCTCGGCGATCGTGCTCGACGCACCCGTGCTCGCCGCCTGCGCGACACTCGCCGTCATCATCGGGATCGTGTTCGGGCTGGCGCCGGCTTTCCTCGCAAGCCGCGGCGATGTGCAGGATACGTTGCGCGGCTCGCGCGGCGTCGCCGACCGAGTCGGCGGTGCGCGCGCGCGCGGTGCGCTGGTGGTGGCCGAGGTCGCGCTGACACTCGTGCTCGTGATCGGGGCGGGGCTCATGATGCAAACGCTCTGGTCGCTCACGCATGTGGCGCCGGGATTCCGGGCGGAGGGGGTGTTGACCCTGCGTCTGCAACCGACGGGCGAGCGTTACGGGAACGCGCAGATCGCGCCGTACGTGAGCACCGTACTCGACCGCCTGCGCGCATTGCCTGGGGTGCAGTCCACGGGGTCGATCCATCACCTGCCACTCGCGGGCTACGCCTGGCACGCCAACATCGACATCGAGGGGCGCTCGCGCGCGCCGAACGAGATGCCCCTCCGGTCGGGGTGGCGGGTGAT
>DASURJ010000408.1:0-6183 GCA_036280115.1 Gemmatimonadaceae bacterium | reverse complement strand
TCGGGCCGCGCTCCTCGTCACGCTCGTCACGGCGTGCCTCGACGACCGCCCGACCGCGCCAGCCCCCGTGGATGACTCGATCCCCGTTCGGCTCGGCCTGCAGGCCAACGTCATTGGAGCGGCCGCAAGCCAGAAGGTCCGCATCCGGACGTTCTACCACCGCGTCGACGGCAGCGAGGTCACGCTCGAGAGTACGCCGACCGAGGTGAGTGTCACACCGGGCGTGACGCAAACCGTGGCGATCCAGGTTCGCGTGAGCCGATGCCTCGCCGACGAGCAGCGCGAGACAGGAGACGAGCGCACGTGCGAGATCGGTGTCGACCTTTCCCTCGTCGACGAAGGCGGCACCGTCATCGATCAACAGAGAACTCCGCCGAGCCAGCCCGCGACACCTGGAGCGAGCGTCACGATCCGCGAGCCGATCACGCTCGCGAGTGTCAGCGGCGTGACGATCGACGACTTCTCCACGTTCCGCGTCGGTGACACGCACACGTTGACGGCGACGGCGGCCGACGCGAACGGCAACGCGCTGGCGCGCACGTTCACGTGGTCGAGCAGCAACCCCAACGTGCTCGCGGTGGATGCCACGACGGGAGTCGCGACGGCCGTGGCGGTCGGGTCCACCAACGTGACGGCGACAACGGGGCTGAAGAGCGCGACGGTCGCCCTGCGCGTGATCAGCCGCGTCGCGAGCATCACGCTCGCCCCCGATCCGGCGCCCGCACTGCGCGCGGCGACGACGCTCACCTTCACCGTTACGGCCCGCGACGGCGACGGTGCGGACGTGGGGAACCTCACCGAACGCACGGTGACCTGGTCGGCCACGAACCCGGCGGGGAGCCCACAAACCGCTACCGTATCGCCCACCGGTATCGTTACCGGCGTGTACCCCGGCGATGCCGACATCACCGTGTCGGTCGACGGCGTCTCCAAGAGCGCGCGCGTGCGCGTGATCGCCGGTGGCATCCGGACCACCCCGAGCGCGGGCCAGCTCCTCGTCGGCGCGACGTTGCCGATCGAGGCGACCGCGGTCGATGCGAATGACGTTCCGCTGACCGGCGTGCCGCTGTCGTGGAGCTCATCCGACAACGCGGTCGCGACCGTCAGCAATGACGGTGTGGTCACCGCGGTCGCGAGTGGACAGGCAACGATTACCGTGACGGGCGGCGGCGCGAGCACCACCGTGCCCATCACGGTAGGAACGCTGGCCCTCGCTGTTTCGCCGACCGGGACGTCGATGCTCGCCGGCAACACGCTCCAGCTCGTGACAGCCGGCGCGCTCGGTACCGTGGACTGGCAGACGAGCAATGCGACGATCGCGACGGTGTCCTCGTCGGGGGTCGTCACGGCCCTCTATCCGGGGCGGGTCACCATCACCGCCACCGTCGTCACGGCCGGCGGCACGCAGCGAGGGTCTGCTACCATCGACGTCGAAGCGGCCCGGCTCAGGATTCTGCCGTCGAACGCGACGATGTACGAGCTGGAGACGTTCCAGTTCACGGCCACCGCGTTCGATTCGAAGGGCGTGGCGCTGGCCGGTGTCGATATCGGGTGGAGCTCCTCCGACCCGCAGATCGCACCCATCGATGCCGACGGCGTCGTGTACGCCGAGACGTACGCCGAGGGGACGATCACCATTACCGCGTTCGGGGGTGGCCGGACGGCGACCGCATCACTCGAGATCCTGCCGTATTACTCGGGGGCCGTGACCGCGCCGCTCTCGGGCGCGCGGCGCGTTCCGACGTCGGCGACCCGAAAGCCCCGGGGGAACTGAACCATGCCTAACGCACATCGTCACCGGCGTGCCCGCCCCCAGTCCGGCCGCCGCGCGACCGGGGCCGCTCGGGCATGCGCGTCGCTGCTCGTATCGCTCTCGGCGCTACTCGCCGCATCGGCATGCGCCACGGCCACGTCCGGCCGCTCGGCGCCGAGCCCGCGGATCAGGGAAGCGGAGGAGGCGGCACGGCAGGCAATCGCGATCGAAAGCCAGCTCCGTGCGGACACGCTGTCTGTGCGCACGGTCGGTGTGCTCCCGTTCGATCAGGCGGGACTCGACACATCGATGGCCGCGCTCGGCTACGGGCTCGCCGACCTGCTGCGCGTCGACCTCTCCAAGAGCCGGCAGCTCCGCATCGTCGATCGCATCCGCCTCGACGCGATCATGCGCGAGCTGCAGCTCGCCGCGTCCGGTCGCTCCGACTCTGCGACTGCGCCGAGGCTCGGCCGGCTCGTGCAGGCGCGCCGCATGGTGTACGGCGCGCTCCACACGCGCGACGGCCGCATGGGGGTGAGTGTCGGCGTCGCGGACGCGGCCACGCGCCAGGTGCGCCCGGCCCTCGCCACGCAGATGACGCTCAACCAGATCCTGGACGTCGAGAAGCAGATCGCGTTTCGACTCTTCGAGAACCTCGGGGTGACGCTCACGCCTGCGGAACGCGTGGCCGTCGAGGAGCGGCCGACGAGAAACATCGCGGCGCTCCTCGCCTATGGACGCGCGGTCCGTTACGAGTCCGAGCTGCGGTTTCGCGACGCCGCGCGCGAGTATCAGGAAGCAGTACGCCTCGACCCCACGTTCGGTCTCGCGGCCACGAGGGCACGCGAAGTCGGAGCACTCGGCGGAAACGCGCTGGCCGACGTTTCGACAGCGCAGCGCACGTCGCTCGCTCGCGCAACCGGCGTTACCGTGGATCGCGTGAACGGGGTCTTCTCGTCGCCGATTGGCGGCTCGCAGCCGCCGGGAGGCGTTGTCGACCCGGCGTTTCCGGCGCCGATCATCACGATCGTCATCACCATCGTCACTCCACGCTGAGGCGACCGTGCGAACCGTCATACTCATCGCGGGCGTCATCACTGGCGCGGCCATCGGCGCGACACCGCACGCGCTCCCCGCCCAGGGAAAGCTCGCCGGCTATACGGAGTCGGGATTCGGTCCCGTGTTCGAGCTCTGGCGGTTCAGCGGGGACGGGATTCCGCAACCCACCGTCGATGGCGGCGGGGCCGTGTTCGTGACGCGCGCGTCGCAGTGGTCCGTACCGATCGCGCTGACCGTTCCACTCGGAGAGCGGTGGACGTTCGACCTCAGCGGCGCGTACGCACGGGGCGACGTTCGCCTCTCCGGTAATGATCCGGTGACGGGATCGGACGGCTACTCGCTGAGTGGCGTGACGGACCTTCGCGTGCGAGCGACTGGCCGTCTCGTAGGGGACAACGTGCTCGTGACCGCCGGGATCAACGTGCCGACCGGCGCAACCGAGCTCGATGGGGAGGAATTGAGCGCACTGCGCGTGCTCGCGGCGCCGGCACTCAGCTTCCAGGTGCCGGTCCTCGGGGTCGGGGGCAGTGGAACGCTCGGTGTCGTCCTGGCGCGGCAGATAAGTGCGTGGGCGTGGGCGTTCGGCGCGTCGTACGAGATGCGCAACAAGTACACGCCAGTCTCGATCGCCGCGGGCCTCCCCGTGGAGCTGAGTCCTGGCGACGCGTTTCGCGTGTCTGTTGGCGCCGATCGGCTCATCGGGCAGAACAGCATGACGATCGGGTTGTCGGCAGACTTCTACACGAACGATGAACTGGAGAGCGGTACGGGCGGAGGCGCGGCCAGGGCAGAGAGTCAGCTCGGGCCGATCTTCACGGCCGACTGGCAGTATCACGCGGTCACCTCGCGCTTTCGCGAGCTCACGTTCTACGTCGTGGAGCGCTACCGGAGCCAGTACAAGCGTGACGGCCGGAACGTGGCCGACAGCGATGCGAACTACCTCGATGCCGGGGTGCGGGCGGTCGCGGGCATGACGCCGGCGACCGGCATTCTCGTCGCGTTCAACGCGCGACATCAGACCGGGTTAGGCTCGGATCAGTCGCTGACGACGGCGGCGATCGCGAGCGGGGCGTTGACGCTCGGGCTCGTGCAGCAGCTCGGGAGTAACTATTCCCTCCAGCCGTTCGTCCGGGTCCAGGGTGGTCGGCTGGAGTCGGGGGACGCATCGTCGACCGCGACCGGATTCAGCGGCGGGCTGACGATCCGCGTCCGGCTGTGAGTTCACCGGAGAAAGGCGGGGCGAAGGCCGCCTCGGCCGCAGAAGCGCGCGCCGTTCGTCGCCAGTCGCGGCGCGCCGGGGCCAATCACGCACGAGGAACCATGCAACGGACTCCAGGGACGGCGGGCCGTCGACGCATACAGACGATGGCCGCGCTCGCGGCGTTAGGCTTCCAGGCTTCCGTCCTCGCCGCGCAGGCGCCGGGGACGCAGGACCGCAGGCCGGTTGTCGCGGTACTGGACTACATCAACGCGTCCATGCGCACCGACGCGGACTACAAGGTGCTGAGCAAAGGGATCTCGACGGTGCTCGCCGGCAGGCTCGGCGAGAGCGACAGCATCCGCATCGTGACGCGCGAGAAGCTCCAGGAGATCATCGCCGAGCAGAACCTCGGTACGAGCGGGCGCGTGGATCCGAGTCAGGCGGTGCAGGTGGGCAAGCTGCTGAACGCCCACCACATCATCTACGGGACGTACCTCGTACAGCCTAACGGCGATACGCGCATCACCGCGAGCGCCTACAGCGTGGAGACGTCGGAGATGGAGTACAGCACCCAGGTGCGTGGCTCCGCCGACAAGCTTCAGGATCTCATCGACCAGCTCGGCGACAAGCTCGCCACGGGCATGAAGCTGCCGGCGGCGCGTGCGCGACAGGTCGGGAGCGCCGGGGGCGGCGGCAACGCGTCCCGCGCGACCGGCAACATGAGCGAGCTCGTGATCCTGTCCAAGGCCATCGACGCCGAGGACCGCAAGGCGAAGGACGAAGCGATCCCGCTCTACAAGATGTTCCTCGCCAAGGCACCGCCGTCCTCGTACCTCGCACAGCGTCGGTTGGCGGAGGCGAAGATCCGCGAGGCCGGCGGCGGCGGCGAGTGAGCCAGGCGAATCGCGCCCGCCGAACCTGACGATCGCCACACGGCTCGACACGCATGGCCAAGGTCTGCCCGACGTGCACGAAGGAGTACGGGGACGCTGACCTGTACTGCCCCGCCGATGGGACCACTCTCCAGGCGCTCACGCCTGGAGATGACCTCATCGGGACGGTCGTCGCCGACCGCTATCTTATCACGGACAAGATCGGCGAGGGCGGCATGGGGCGGGTGTACCTGGCCCGGCATGTCCGACTGCCGCAGAACGTCGCGATCAAGGTGCTCCACCCGGCCATGGTCCGCGACGCGAGTGTCGTCGCCCGCTTCCGCCGCGAGGCCGTCAACGCGAGCCAGATCGAGAACGAGCACGTCGCGCGCGTCTTCGACCACGGCGAGATCGGCGATGGGCTGTTCTACATCGCCATGGAGTTCGTCGAGGGCGAGCCGCTCTCGAAGATCATCGCGCGCGAAGGTGCGCTTCCTCCCGCGCGCGCGGCCGAGATCACGCGTCAGGTCGCCGAAGCGCTGGCCGCCGCGCACGAGCGGCCCACGCCCATCGTGCACCGTGATCTCAAGCCCGACAACATCATGGTGGGCGCCCGCCGCGACGGCACCGATCGCGTGAAGGTCGTGGACTTCGGCATCGCCGAAGCAATGAGCGGCGGCGGCCCGAAGCTCACGCAGCAGGGACTCGTCATCGGCACGCCCGAATACATGAGCCCCGAACAGCTCTCGGCCATCACGCTCGATTGCCGGAGCGACATCTATTCGCTCGCGCTGGTCATGTTCGACATGTTGACCGGCCAGCTTCCGTTCGTCGGCGAATCGCCGCACGAGGCCGCGCTCATGCGTCTGCGCGACCGGCCACGGACGCTCTCGGAGATGAAGGGCGACGTGTCCTGGCCGCCCGAGCTGCAGGCCGTGATGGACCGAGCGCTCGCGCGAGCGCCCGCGGACCGCTACGCCACCGCACCGGAGTTCGCGCGCGCGTTGAAGGAGGCGATCAGCGGAGGCAGCGCCACCACGGCCGCGGCGCCCGCGGCGTCCGCGGCGTCCGTGCCACCGACGCGCGCCGAGCCACGCCCGGTGGCGCGTGCGGCACCGGAGCGCCAGCGCGCCCGAACCGCTGCAGTCGGTACGGCGGTCGTCCTGGGCCTCGCCGTCCTCGTGAGCGTGGGACTCCTCGCGTGGCGCAGCCGAAATGCCAATCGCTCCGAGACCGTACCGCCTGACACCGCCACTGTCTCCTCGGCGATACCCGCAAGCGACACGACCGCGACGGCC
>DASURJ010000407.1:0-6206 GCA_036280115.1 Gemmatimonadaceae bacterium | reverse complement strand
CGGGCACGACCGATCCGATGGCGGCGCGATCGATCGACGCACGATCGACGTCATCGCTCGCAATGAGCGCGCGAATGAGCAACGCGATCTCGTCCGGTGTGCGTGCGACGTCGGTCATGACACGCCAGTGACCGCGCAGCGCTTCCCCATCGAACAGCCCGATAGTCGTCTCGGTGTTGCCGACATCGAACACGAGGATCATGCGTGTGCTCCGGCGAAGGTAAGTGAGCCATCCCGAAATCGCTGTACCCCGGTTGCGGTCTCGATGAGGAGCGCTCCCTCCTGCGAGATCCCGCGAACGACGCCCGGCGTGGGATCGACGCACGCGCGTCCAGCGGCGACATCGCGGGCGGCGAACTCCTCGAGCTCACTCGCGGTGAGCAGGCTTCGGCCAGCCGCCGCGGCGCGAATTGCGGGAACGAGCTCCGCGAGCACGTTCACCCGATTGGTGCCCTCGCTCAGCCCCGCCGCTGTCGCGACGCCGGACGGAGCGCGCACGTTCACGCCAACGCCGATCGCGACCCAGTCGATGCGTCGCGCGCGCCACCGCGCCTCGACGAGCAGGCCGCCAACCTTGCCCCCGTGCACGAACAGGTCGTTAGGCCACTTGAGCCCCACACGCTCCGGCGCATACCGGTCGAGCACGCGCGCGAGCTTCACTCCCAGACGGATCGAGAGGACGTCGAGCGCGGCGGTATCGTTCGGCCGCTCGACAACCGTCGTCCAGATCCCCTGCCCGCTTTCGGACGCCCATCGCCGCCCGGCACGGCCGCGTCCGGCGGACTGGCGATCCGCCAGAATCACGGTACCGGCCGGCGCACCCACCGCAGCGAGGCCGTGCGCATCGTCCATCGTCGACGCGGTGGAATCGAACACGACGACCCGCGGGACACCCAGGAGCGTAGCAAGCGACGTCGCGTCGTACCCGTCGTACTTCGCGATCTCAGCCACGACTGGCGAGCAGCACCAGGATCACCGTGCCGAGTGCGAGGCGATAGAGCGCGAACACGCCAAAGCTGTGGCGTGCCACGTACCGTAAGAGCACGGCGATCGCGAGCCAGCTGCTGATGCCGGCCGACACGATACCGGCCACGAGCGGCGCAGTGATGCCCTCCGCGCGAACGAGCTCGGGCACCTTCAGTATCGCGGCCGCTGCCGTCACCGGCATACTCATGAGAAAGCTGAACACCGCTGCACTCTGCCGATCGAACCGGAGCGCGCGACCGGC
The DNA here is from genome assembly GCA_036280115.1 of Gemmatimonadaceae bacterium. Classification (GTDB taxonomy): domain Bacteria; phylum Gemmatimonadota; class Gemmatimonadetes; order Gemmatimonadales; family Gemmatimonadaceae; genus JAJKIV01. Next base: position 4,978 of record DASURJ010000407.1, on the reverse strand, counting down.
CGTCATCGTCGATCCCGAACGTGACACGCCGGGAACGAGCGCCGCCACCTGCGCGAGCCCGATCAACAGCGCGTCCCGCCACCCCATCGTGCCGAGCGGACGATCACGGGGCGCGAACCGGTCTGCCGCCCAGAGGAGCACGCCCATGACCATCAGCATGACCGCCAGCAGGCGCGGCGAGCGAAACGTGGTTGCGGCAATGTCCTCGAGCAGGAAGCCGGCGATCGCCGCCGGGATGGTTGCGCCCACGAGATAGAGAAAGCGGCGCGCGTCCTCTGTGTCGGCGCGCCGATGGCGCAGCACCGCGAACGCCGACCGCGTCAGGCTCACCCACTCGGCGCGAAAGTACCACAGCACGGCGACGAGGGTCCCGACGTGCAGCGCCACGTCGAACGCGAGCCCGGGGTCCGACCATCCGAAGACCCACGGGGTGAGCACGAGGTGCGCCGAACTGCTGATCGGTAGGAATTCTGCGAGACCCTGGACCAAGCCAAGGACCACGGCCTGAAACACTGTCATGTGGAACCGGTTTAGGTAGATACCGACCGACGGCGATCCCTCGCTCTCGGGAAGACCGCGGCCACAGTCCGGGCGCGGTCACCAGCGGGCGCTGAGGACGAATGCGACCATCGCGACGACCATCGCCGACTTGAGCAACTGGGCCGTGCCACGTTGGCCGCGCAGCACCCGTCGCGATGCCGCGAGGCACAGCGCGACTGCCGGGAGTATGACGATCGCGAAGCCAGGACGGCGCAACGCAAACGGTGCGAGGGCGACAACGAACAAGGCGACGGAAGTTACTACCACCAGCCGCGCCATGCCGGGCCCCGCACGCAATGGAAGCGTGCGGCGATGCTCCGCGTCGCCGTGCGCGTCGTCAATGTCTTTCGCGATCTCGCGGGCGAAGTGGAGCGGCACGCCGACGAGGAACAGCGGGACGCCTGCGGCCGGTGACCCAGCGCTCCACGCCCCGAAGACGAACGGCAGCGACGCAACCACGGCGACGATCACGTTGCCGGGAACTCCGTGTGCCTTCACGCCGCGGTTGTACAGGGTCATCGCCGCGATGACGCCGACAGCGGCGAGCGTCTGCGCCGCGCCGAGGAGGGCCGAGAGCACGAGCGCCGCGGAGGCGCACATTCCGACGAGCACGCGCGCCGTCTGGAGCGACAACCGCCCCGACGGCAATGGGCGAAACGGGTGTGCAACGCGATCGATCTCGTAGTCACGGACGTCGTTGTCGGCGTTCGCGAACGCCGTGAGCAGCATCGCGACGCCGGCCATCACGACCGTCTCGGGCTCGCCCGGACGGCCAGTGGCCCACCAGGCGCCAAGGACGACGCCGGCAACGGCGAGCAGGATGTTCTCCCAGCGGACGAGCGAGAAGACCGCCAGTGCCTTATCGAATCGCATCCTCGTACAACGCTTCGTACTGCGCGACGATGTCGTCGCGTGCAAATCGGGCGCGCGCGTCGGCCGCCGCCGCGAGACTCATCGTCTGCCACCGATCCCGGTCCGCGAGTATCTCGACGGACGCGGCTGCCATGCCCCCGATGTCGCCGACCTCACGCAATGCTCCCGTCACTCCCTCCTTCACGACCTCGACGAGTCCGCCGGCCCGGCTCCCCACCACCGGCACACCCGAGGCCAGCGCCTCGAGCGCGCTCAGCCCGAACGACTCGCTCTGCGACGGCAACAGGAACAGGTCGGCTCCCGCCAGCAGCGGCGCTACCGCATCGATTTTCCCGAGAAAATGGACATCGCGGTCGATGCCGAGCGTTCGGGCTTCGGCCTCCGCGTCGACACGGTCCGGCCCATCCCCGACCATCACGAGCACGGACGGGACCGAGCGGCGCACCTCCGCGTAGATGCGCACGATGTCACGCACGCGCTTGACCGCCCGAAAGTTCGACACGTGCATGATGACGGGTCGTGAGCCATCGACTTCCTCGCGGAGAATCGGGGGGTACTTCGCCCGATCGTAAATCTCCGGATCGATGAAGTTGTAGATGACCTGCACGTCGCACCCCGTACACCCGAACGCGTGGAACGTCTCCTGGCGCAGAAACTTGGACACGGCGGTGATGCGGTCCGATTTCTCGATCGAGAACTTCGTGATCGGGTGGAACGACGGGTCCTGGCCGACGATCGTGATGTCCGTGCCGTGCAGCGTGGTGATCACCTTGACGTCGGACCCACGCTCGCGAAGCATCTCGCGCGCGATCCACGCGCTCGTGGCGTGCGGGATCGCGTAATGGACGTGCAGGAGATCCAGCGCGTGCGAGGTCACCGCTTCGTGCATGCGCACGGCGAGCGCGAGGTCGTACGGCGGGTACTCGAACAGCGGGTAGCGCCCGACGTCCACTTCGTGGAAGTAGATCCGCGGGAGAAACGACGGCAACCGGAATGGCTGCTTGTAGGTGATGAAATGCACCTCGTGGCCGCGGGCGGCGAGCGCGATTCCGAGCTCCGTCGCGACCGCACCGGAACCGCCGTAGGTCGGGTAGCACGTTATGCCGATCTTCACTCGGCCGTCCTCCCTTCCCACCACGCGCTCACGATCGTCCCCGCGTTGCGGTCGTCAGGACTCACGCGAGTCACGGACTCCGCTGGCAGCTGGTGTCGGAACCACGTGCGCTGTCGCTTTGCGTATTGCCTGGTCTCGATGATGACCTGTTCGCGCGCCGCGCGTTCGGACACGCGGTTCTCGACGAGATCCCGGACGACGCGATAGCCACTCGCTTTCCACGCCGGGGCCGATGGGTCCACGACGCCGGTCAACGAACGCACCTCATCTGCCCACCCCGCTGCCATCATTGCGTCGTACCTCGCCTCGATTCGGGCGGCGAGTGTCGCGCCCGGGTCGACGACAAGATAGCGAGCCCGAATGGTGGGCGCCTGTGCTCGGCTGCGATGGAGATCGCTGAGGCGTTCTCCCGTGAGGAGAGCGGTCTCGACCGATCGCGCGAGCTGGACTCGGCCGAGATGTGCGCGCTCGGGGTCGAGCCGAAGGCACCATCGCCGGAGGTCGTCCGTGCTCGTGGTCGCGAACAGGCGTTCCAGTGCGGCCCGGCGTTCGGGATCGAGCGGCGGCGACTCGAAGAGCGGCTCGACGAGCGCGCGCAAATAGAATCCCGTGCCTCCGACCACGAGCGGCTCGCGTCCCAACCCACGCGCTTCGGTGATCCATCCCTGCACGCCCTTCGCCCACCGGGCCGCCGAGTATCGCTCCAGCGGCTCGACGACATCGATTCCTCGATGCGGGACGAGCCGCTGGTCGGCCACGGACGGCTTCGCGGTTCCGATGTCGAAGCCGCGATAGATCTGACGCGAGTCCGCGCTGATGATGACGGCGCCGTGCAGTTGCGCGAGGGCCATGGCGATCGCGGACTTGCCGGCGGCCGTGGGGCCGCAGATGACTCGTACGCTACTTCCGTCCGAAGCGTCGCTCGAGCTCATCCCAGGTGATCTGCACGATCGTCGATCGGCCATGCACGTCGTGCGCGGGAAGCGTGGTCGACGCGAGGGCGACGAACAGCGCCTGCATCTCGCCGGGTGACAATGCCTCGCCCGCCTTGATGGCCGCCTTACACGCGACCGTCGCCGCAAGCCGCTCGTGGCGCGCGGCGGCGCTGGGCAGGCGGTCGCCGGTGAGCGCGTCGAGCGTTTCACGGATGCACCGCAGCGCATCGAAGCGCGGGTGCGGCATGGGAACCGCGGACACGATGATGGAATGGCCGCCGAACGGCTCGACCTCGAACCCGAGTCGTTGCAGCAGCTCGCGATTTGCCTCGAACGCGTCTGCTTCGGCCGGGCCAAGGTGAAGTGTCGCGGGAAACAGGAGACGCTGTGACGGCGCCGCCCCGCGCTCGAGCACGTTCATGAATTGCTCGAACAACACCCGCTCGTGCGCCGAGTGCTGGTCGATGAGCACGACGCCCTCACCGCGCTCGAACATGAGGTACGTTCGCCGGAGCTGAACGAGTGGCGGGACGTCGACACGACTCTCGGCGGTGTGTCCGGCGTCTGGACCCGCGGGAGCGTGCGGTGCCTCCGCCAGCGGCGCCGAGAAAAGCCCGTCAGCCGGCGCGGACCGAGGGGTGAGGACCTCGACATCCACCGGCGGTCGCGCCGCATTGTCGCCGGGGGTGAACGACCAGGTCCGCGCGCCAATGAACGCGGCGCTGGACGGCTCACCGAGCGCGCGCCGCACCGCGTGCTCGACGGCGCGCTCGACCGACCAGCGGTCTCGAAAGCGTACCTCCGCTTTCGCGGGATGGACGTTCACATCCACGACGTCCGCGGGCAACGTGATCTCGAGGAACAGCGATGGCCTAACGCCTGGCGTCACGGTCGAGCGGTAGGCGCTCTCGGCCGCGCGGACGACGCCGGCATCGCGGACGGGCCGGCCGTTCACCGCCAGAAAGACGCGCCGACTGGCGGTCCCGACATCCGCTGGCCGTTCGACCAGCCCGCTGACATGGATGGGACCGGTGACGTCGTCAGCCTCGATGAACCGTTCCGCGAACGTGCCGCCCCAGATCCCCGCGACGCGGGCGCGCATGGTGGAGGCCGGTGGCAGCGCAAGCGCGTTCTTTCCGTCATGCGAGACGGCGAGCCGAACGTCGCGGCGGCAGAGCGCGGTCGCGATGAGCGCGTCAGTGACGGAGCGCCACTCGGACCGTGCGCTCCGCAGGAACTTGAGCCGCGCGGGCACGTTGTAGAACAGCCGCGCGACCGTCACGGTGGTGCCCGTGCGCCGCGCTGCCGGCGCGACCTCCGTGACCGTGCCCCCGGCTACCCTAACGATGGTCCCTTCCCCGTCCCCCGAGGCCGAGCTGATCTCCAGGTGTGACACGGACGCGATCGCGGGGAGGGCTTCTCCGCGGAACCCGAAGCTCCGTACGCCGACGAGGTCGGCGGCCGTTCGAATCTTCGACGTCGCGTGCCGCTCGAGTGCAACCAACAGCTCGTCGCG
>DASURJ010000406.1:0-6603 GCA_036280115.1 Gemmatimonadaceae bacterium | reverse complement strand
TCGGTCTCGCACGTGCGTGTCGTTCAGACCGAGACCGGCGGCGGCTTCGGTGGGAAGGAGGAATTCCCGTCGGCCATCGCGGCGCACGCCGCGCTCCTCGCGCTCAAATCGGGTCGGCCGGTGAAGCTCATCTATGACCGCGCCGAGGACATGGTGGCGACGACGAAACGTCATCCGTCCATCGTCCGGCATCGCACCGGCGTAACCCGCGACGGCCGCATCGTCGCCATGGACATCGACGTGCTGCTCGATGGGGGCGCGTACGTAACGTTGAGCCCGGTCGTTCTCTCACGCGGAACGATTCACGCCGCCGGGCCCTACCGATGCGACCACACGCGGATCGTCGGCCGGGCGGTGATGACCAACACGCCCCCGAACGGCGCGTTCCGCGGGTTCGGTGCGCCCCAGACGCAGTTCGCGATGGAGGTGCACATGGACCGGATCGCGGATGCGTTAGGCATGGACCCGGTTCACCTGCGTGAGCTCAACGCGCTGCGGCCGGGAGATACCACCGCCACCGGGCAACGGCTTGGCGACGACTGTAGCGCGTTGGAAACCCTGCGGCGAGCGGTGAAGCGGTCGCGGTACCACGAGAAGCGCGCCGCGGCGGCGCCGCGGCGCGGTGTCGGCGTCTCGTTGTTCTATCACGGGTCCGGCTTCACGGGCAGCGGCGAGCTCCGACTCGCCTCGCGCGCGGCCGTTGAGCTCACGGAGCGTGGTGTTCGCGTGCTCACGTCGAGCACGGAGATCGGGCAGGGAACGCGAACGATGCACGCACAGATCGTTGCCGACGCACTCGGTGTGCCCTACGACGATGTGGACGTCGCGCAGCCCGATACGTCGCGCGTGCCCGACAGCGGTCCGACGGTGGCATCGCGGACGTGCATGGTCGTTGGCGGCATTCTGCAGCGTGCCGCCACCGACCTCCGCTCACGCATTGGCGCAATGTCACCAGCCGAGTACTTCCGCACTTACGGGCCGTTGCGTGTCGAAGCGGAGTACGAGCAGCCGGACTGGATTCAGTGGGATGACGACACGTATCGCGGCGACGCGTACGCGACGTACGGCTGGGGGTGTAACGTCGCCGAAATCGAGGTCGACCCGGTGACGTTCGAGGTCCGGCCGACGAGACTGACGGTCGTCGTCGACGTCGGAAAGGCGATCCATCCCGCCCTCGCGATCGGTCAGATCGAAGGGGGCACGGCCCAGGCGATCGGGTATGCACTGCTCGAGCACGTCGTGATGCGCGACGGCGCGATGGCGAATGCCCAGCTCACGAACTACACGATTCCGACGACGCTGGACACGCCGCCCATCGATGTGTCGCTCGTGGAGAACCCGTACCCTGGCGGGCCGTTCGGAGCGAAAGGGCTGGGGGAACTGCCGATGGACGGCCCCGCGCCCGCCCTGGTGAACGCGATTCGGCACGTCGGGTTCGACGTCCGTGAGATTCCCGCGCTGCCCGAGGTGCTCGCGCGGAGTGCGAGCGCGTCATGAAGTTCCAGCTCAACGGCCGCGACGTCGATGTCGAGGTGCATCCGATGCGCCGGTTGCTCGACGTAGTTCGCGAGGACTGTGGGCTCACAGGGACGAAGGAAGGGTGTGGCGAGGGCGAGTGTGGCGCGTGCACCGTCCTCGTGGATGGCGAGCCTGTCGTTTCGTGTCTCGTGCCGTTCGCGCACGCGGAGGGTCACGCGATCACCACCATCGAGGGCGTGGACGCCGGGCCGCTCCAGCAGGCATTCATGGACCATGTCGGCGCGCAGTGCGGAATCTGCACGCCGGGGATGATCCTGGCCGCCATGTCGCTGGGTGCAAATCCCACGCGCCAGGAGATGCGGCGGGCACTCGCCGGAAATCTGTGTCGCTGCACCGGATACGAGGCGATCTTCCGCGCGATTCGCGCCGCCAAACGCGACGCCGCACCTCGTGGCACACCGCGCACGGCCGCCCCGGCTGGCTCGACGGGCGGCACGCCATGAGGTCGGCACTCACTCCGCTCACGCTCGTGCGGCCGCCATCGCTGCGTGACGCGCTCCAGATGTTGCGGAACGACGGGCCGCTGGTGCCTCTCGCGGGCGCAACCGATCTGTACGTGGCGCTCAACTTCGGCACGTTGAAGGCGACGCGCTTCCTCGACCTGTGGGGGCTGGATAGTCTTCGCCGCATCACGACGCGGGGCGCGACGCTGTCGATCGGGGCGCTCGCGACGTACACCGCCCTGAGTCGGTCGCGGCTCGTCAACCGACACATACCGATACTGGCCGCTGCCGCGCGCGAGGTCGGTGGCGTCCAGATCCAGAACCGCGGCACCATCGGCGGGAACATCGCCAACGGGTCGCCAGCCGGTGACACGCTCCCCGTCCTCGCTGCCGTGGAGGCGATAGTCGTGGTCCGGAGCGTCGGCGGCGAGCGCCGGATTCCGTTCGCCGAGTTCTATACCGGCTACCGCGCGACCGTGCTGCGACCGGATGAGTTGATCGTCGCGGTCGAGATTCCTGCGGTCGAAGGGCGCCAGTGGTTCCGGAAGGTCGGTACGCGTGCGGCACAGGCCATCTCCAAGGTCGTCATGGCCGGCGTGCGCGGGGCCGCGGCACCGCGCATTGCGCTCGGGTCGGTGGGCCCGGTGGTGGTGCGGGCGCGCGCCGCGGAAGCAGTGCTCGCCGCCGGCGGTGACATCGACGCCGCGGCGAAAGCGGTCGCCGGCGAGATCCATCCGATCGACGACGTCCGCTCGACGGCGGACTACCGGCGTCGTGTCGCGGTCAACCTGCTGCGCCAGTTCTGGTCCGACACGGTACCCTGACGCCTAACGGCGATTGATCCGGAGGAGCTCGCTCACGCCGGCGGCGGAGAGCGGGCGAGAGAACAGCATCCCCTGGCCGAACTCGCACTTGAGGCGCAAGAGCTCCGTCACCTGCTCCTCGGCCTCGATGCCCTCGGCGACCGTGCGCAATCGCATCGATTTCCCGAGCGCGAGCACGACGTGGGCGACACTCACGCCGCCGCGCCCGACGCGGTCGATGAACGCCTTGTCGATCTTCAGGATGTCCACCGGGATGCGCGGGAGCTGGTGGAGTGCGGCGTGTCGCGCGCCGAAGTCGTCGATCGCTATGCGCACGCCGAGCGCCTTGAGCGCCTGGAGCCGGGACAGCGCGGTGCCGGCGTCGTCGAGCAGGACCGCATCGGACACCTCGAGCACGAGCCGGCGCGGATCGATCCCGGACACCTCGATCGCCTTCGCGACGTCGTCGATCAGGCGGCGCTGCCGCAACTGTGCGCGCGACACGTTCACGGTCAGCGTCAACGACCGGGCGCTCGCGACCTGATCCTGCCAGCCCTTCACCTGCAGGCATGACCGCTCGAGCACCCATCGGCCGAGCTCGGGTGATAGCCCGAGCTCGTCGGCCAGCGGCAGGAAGGTCGTGGGCGGAATGTCGCCGCGAACCGGGTGACGCCACCGGAGCAGCGCCTCGACGCCCGCAATACGACGGCTGTGCAGAATGACGATCGGCTGGTACTCGATGTCGAACGCAGTGGCATCGACCGCGACCCGGAGCGCCGACTCCAGGTCGACGCGATCCACGAGCGTCGCGCGGACGCGTTCGGAGAAGACCTCGCAGGCGCCACGACCTCGACGCTTCGCGACCGCGAGCGCGGCGTCGGCGTTGCGCAGGACGTCGTCCGCGTCGTCGTCCGCTCGTGCCTGCGCGATCCCCGTGCAGGTCGAGATCGGGAGCTCTCGACCATTCACGGTGATGGGGCGCGACAGCACTTCACTCACGCGATCACTCACCTGCACGAAGTTGCTCTCGTCGGCCATGTCCTCCAGCACGAGCGCGAACTCGTCGGCGCCGAGGCGACCCGCCGTATCGCCGGCGCGCAGCGTCGCGGCGAGCCGCGTCGCGACCGCGGCGAGCACCTTGTCGCCGACCGCGTAGCCCAGTGCGTCATTGAGCGAGCGGAATCCGTCGATGTCGACGACCAGCACCGCGACGGGGCGCTCGTGCCGGTGCGCGCGCGAGAGCGCGTGCTCCAGTCGGTCGCGGAGCAGCGCGCGCGTCGCGAGCCCCGTGAGCGGGTCGCGGAGCTCAGGGGTCATGCCGTCGGGGGTGACGGCCGTCGGCGTTTCCGCGGTTCCGGCGCGTTGGTCGGCACTCTGCCGGGCGTCGCCTGTTGCCTCGGCCGCGGCGGGCGCAACGGAGGGCGCGCTGGTGGGTACTGAGAGTGGCGTCGTGCCGCGCCGCATGGTCGCGCGCAGTTGGGCGGCGGCGAGCGCGAACGCCGAGCAGGCCAGCGCGTATCCCGCAAAAGTTGCGGCGAGCAGCCCGCTGGCGGCTCCGGTCACGAACGCACCGGCGGCGAACGCGACGCCACCGATTCCCAGCACCAACGCGATGATGACCGGTAATGTACGAACCAGCGAATCGGTGATTGGCGGCACGAAATCGAGACTGCCTGGACGAAAGAGCGGGTCGGTCGCGTGTGACTGCTTCGGTCGAGCGGGCAGCGCCGCCGGGCAGCGCTCATTAGACGCACGCGCCCCCTGCGTCGCCACGCATATCGAGGCACATTTCCAGGCATGAACATCCCGCATCTCGAGTTCGGGGCGCCGTGGGTGCTGCTCCTGTTGTTGCTGCTGCCCGCGTGGTGGGTGTGGCGTCGCCGGCGCCGGCCACCAGCCATCGTGTTCTCTCGCGTTGGCGTGCTGGCGAAAGGGCCGCGTGCGGGGCGGGCAATCGCGATGACGTTGCTCGTCGCCCGTAACCTCGTCCTCGCGGGGCTGGTGATCGCCCTGGCGCGCCCCCGATCGGCCGGGAGGGCGGAGCAGTCGACGACGGAAGGGATCAACATTGTCATTGCGTTCGACATCTCGAGCTCCATGCTGGCCGAGGACTTCCAGCCACAGAACCGCCTCGAGGTCGCCCGCGACAAGGTGAAGCAGTTCATCGGGATGCGGAGCAGCGACCGGATCGGCGTCGTGGCGTTTTCGGGCGAAGCACTGACGCAGGTCCCGCTGACGACGGATTATCCCGTCGTCATGGCCGCGGTAGACAACCTGCAGCCCGGTCAGCTCGAGGACGGGACGGCGATCGGCACCGCGATTGCCACCGCGGCCAATCGGTTGCGCGACGCCCCGGGCAGCTCGCGCGTGATGGTGTTGTTGACCGACGGCGTGAACAACCGCGGGTCCATCGACCCGCGGACTGCGGCGCAGGCGGCAGCGGCGTTCGGCGTGAAGATCTACACGATCGGCGTCGGCACCGAGGGCATGGCGCCGGTCCCCGTGGGACGCGGCGTGTTCGGGCTGCGGTACGAGAACCGTCCGGTCGAGATCGACGATGCGCTGCTCACGGAGGTCGCGCGTCGAACCGGGGGCCGGTACTTCCGCGCGAGGGATGCGGCCGCGCTGCAGCGCATCACCGAGGAGATCGATCGCCTGGAGCGCACGCCCGTGCGGACGCGCATCTACACGCGCTACTCGGAGCTCTACCGGTGGCCCCTCAGTCTCGCGCTGCTCGCGCTCGCGCTCGAGCTGTCGATCGCGGCGTGGCGCGGTCCGCTGCCCTGACCAGCGAAGGACTCGTTAGGCCGTCGCCGGGTGTCAGAGCAGCTTCTTCCAGCGGAGCAGCACGACCAGCCCTATGCCGATCGCGAGCTGGAGCACCAGCATGATCCAGAACCCTTGCGGGTCGCCGGCCAGGGGGATCTCGCGGAAGTTCATGCCCCACATGCCGCTCACGACCACGAACGGCACGCTCAGCGTCGCGACGACCGACAGCCCCTTGGTGATCGAGCCGAGTCGGTTGTTGACCTGGGTCAGGTAGCTGTCGAGCGTGCTGCTCAGGAGCTCGCGGTAGTTGTCGAGCGAGTCGTTGATCCGCAGCACGTGATCGTACACGTCGCGGAAGTAGAGCTGCGCGTCGGCCGGCAGCAGCGGAGAGGGCCGGTTCGTGAGCAGGTTGAAGATCTCGCGCTGCGGGGCGAGGTACCGACGCAGCGAGAGGACCGTGCGCTTGAGCGCGAAGATGTCGTGGAGCGCGGACTCGTCGAACTGCTCGAAGACTCGCGACTCCAGTCCGTCGATGAAATCGTCGACGCGATCGAGCACCGGGAAGTAGGCGTCGATGGCGTTGTCGCAGATGGTGTGTGCCAGTCGTGCCGGCCCGCGATCGATGAGGTCCGGACTCCGGCGCAGCAGGTCGGCAACGTCATCCACCGTCTGCGAGAACCCCGCGTGCACGGTCACCACGTAGTTCGGGCCGAGGTAGAGGTAGAGGTTCTCGGTCTCGAGATCGTAGGGGTCGCTCGTGGTGTCGCGGAACCGCACCGCGCGGAGCACGATGAACAGGTACCCGTCGTACGCCTCGATCTTGACACGGCTGTTTGGGTTGAGCGTGTCCTCGATGGTGAGCGGGTGGAAGCGGAACAACTTCTCGAGCACGGCGTGCTGATGACGGCTCACGCTGTCGATGTCGACCCAGAGGCGCGTCGCCGGGTCGGCCAGTGCGTCGACGAGCTCGCGGGGCGGGATGTCGCGTGCGACTCGCCCGCGCGAGTCGTGCAGCACGCTCCGCGGCATATGCCGATCGACTGGCGTCC
>DASURJ010000405.1:0-2992 GCA_036280115.1 Gemmatimonadaceae bacterium | reverse complement strand
GCGGTCCGATGTTTCCCCAGGTGTTTGCTGCAAGTACCGCTGGTTGCACGCGCCCCCAAACTGGTTTTATCCGGGGACTTCGTCCCCGGACTCCTTACAAGGTCCCCTTCTGCGGGCGGTCCACTGCCATGCGGTCGCGTTCCGCGTGTTCCCTAACACGCGCGGCGCTCCGCCGTGCCTCTCACGAATGCCAGGTGGTTCTCCATTTGACATCACAATAGAATAGGTATATTCCATTGGCGTGTCTAATAAAGAGCTCGCCAAGGCCGACGTCCTGCAGGGGACGCTCGACATGCTCATCCTCAAGGCGCTGTCGCTCGAGCCGATGCACGGGTGGGGCATCGCGCAGCGCATCCAGCAGATCTCGCGCGACGTCCTGCAGATCAACCAGGGATCGCTCTACCCGGCGCTCCATCGCCTCGAGCGACGCGCATGGATCGAGGCCGACTGGGGCACCTCCGACAACAACCGCCGCGCCAAGTTCTATCGTCTCACGTCGCTCGGCCGAAAGCAGCTTGCCGAGGAGCGCGCGAGTTGGCAGCGCTTCATGATCGCCGTCGAACGCGTGATGCGGACGACATAGGAGCGGCACCATGGACTTCCTTCACATTCTCGCGCGACGCGTTCGCGCCAACGTGTGGCCGCTCGTGGCCCGCCGTCGCGCCGAGGCGGAGCTCGACGAGGAGATGCGCTTCCATGTCGACACGGAGGTACGCTCGCGTATCGAGCGAGGCATGAGTCCCGACGACGCCATGACCTCGACGCTGCGCGACTTCGGCGGCATCGCGAGATACAAGGATGAGTGTCGCGACGCGTGGAGCACGCGCCTGGCGGACGACCTGGGTCGCGACATTCGATACGCCGCGCGTACGCTCCGCCGATCGCCGGCGTTCACGGCGGTCGCGATCCTCACGGTCGCACTCGGCGTTGGGGCAGCGACGACGATCTTCTCGGTCGTGCAGAGCGTCCTGCGTCCGTTGCCGTACGACGAGCCGGATGCGCTCGTCGCGGTGAGAACGGTCCTTCGCGGGCACGATGACGTCACGTCGGCCCTGGATTTCGTCGACTGGCGACGACAGTCCACCACCTTCTCGGGCCTCGCCGCGATTTCCGCGGACCTGATGAACCTCACCGGAGGCGGAGAGCCCGAGCGTCTCTATGCGGCGACCGTGAGCGCGAGCCTTTTCGCGACGCTCCGCATCCAGCCGCTTGTCGGGCAGCTCATGCGCCCGGGAGATGACGTCGGGGCGGGGCGGCGCGTCGTCGTGCTCAGCGAGGCGTTGTGGCGACGCCGGTTCGCCGCGGACCGCGGTGTGATTGGACGCGCGATCGTGCTCGATGGCACGCCGTACACCGTGCTTGGTGTCGTGCCGCAACGGACGGCGTATCCGTCGGGTGCGGACATCTACGTGCCGCTGGTCTTCCCGCCGGACGACCTGGAGGAGGGGAACCGTGGGGCGCGGTACTATCTCGTCGTCGGCCGCCTGACGCGCGGTGCCACGGTCGCGACCGCGCAGGCCGAGATGCGCGCGATCGCCGCACGATTGGCCGCGGCGCATCCACGCGCGAACACGGACGTGACCGTGCGCGTTGCGCCGCTCCTCGATGAGATGGTGGGGGCGTACCGCCGACCGCTTCTCGTCCTCATGGCCGCCTCGGGTGTGCTGCTCGTGATCGCGTGCGCGAACGTCGCGAACCTGCTGCTCGTTCGTGCGGCGTCCCGCGATGGCGAGATGGCCGTTCGAACGGCGCTCGGCGCCGCGCGGACGCGGCTCGCCCGACAGCTCACGGCCGAAGCCCTGGTGCCGTTTCTCGCCGGCGGTGCGCTCGGGGCCATGCTCGCGGCGTTAGGTACCAGGCTCTTCGTCCGGTTCGCGGGCGACTCGGTGCCGCGTCTGTCCGAGCTGGGAGTCGACCGATGGGCCCTTGGATTTGCCGTCGTGACGACGCTCGTCACGGGCGTGTTGTTCGGCGTCGTGCCGGCGCTGCGCTCCTCTCGCGTGAACCTGGCCGGGACGCTGCGCACGCTCGGTCGGGGAAATCGGGGGTCGGTCGGTCGGCGCCGAGCGCGAACCATGATCGTTGGAGCCGAGGTGGCGCTCGCGGTCGTGCTGCTCGCGGGCGCCGGGTTGGTCGTGCGAAGCTTCGGCGAACTGATGGCCGTCGATCCCGGGTTCCGCCGTGACGGTGTGGTCACGTTCAGGATCGAGTTGCCGCGGTCCACGTACGACACGCCGGCCAAGCTGCGCGCGTTCGTAAACGCGCTCGACCCGCATGTCCGGGCACTTCCCGGTGTCGCGAGCCATGGCGTGGTCATTCGCCCTCCGCTCAGCACCTTCGACTTCAACGTCGGGTTCAGCGTCGATGGACGGCCGGAAGCGCCGGCGGGGCAGAGACCCAGCGTGCAGGTCCGTGTGGCGACGCCGGGCTACTTCGAGACAATGGGCATCAGGCTCGCTGCGGGACGGACCTTCACCGAGCGCGATGACGAACGCGCGCCGCAGGTCGTGGTCATCAACCGTGCGATGGCGCGGCGGCATTTCAGCGGGGAGGACCCGATCGGCAAGCGCGTCTGGCTGGGCTGGGAGGAGGAGGGAGTTCCTCGCGGCGGCGAGATTGTCGGGGTCGTGGACGACGTTCATCAGTTCGGGCTCGATCGCCGCCCTGAGCCGGAGATGTATCTCGCGTACGCACAGACGCCGGTGCGTCAGCTGACCGTCGTGGCACGAACGACGGCGGACCCCGACGCCGTGTTGTCCGCGGCACGCGGCGCCGCGGCAGCAATCGACCGTGAGCTCCCGGTCTTCGAGCTGAGCACCCTCGAGCGACGCTTCCGGGAATCGGCCGCGCGCCCGCGGCTGTACATGCTGCTGTTGACGACGTTCGCGCTCGTTGCGCTGTTGCTCGCGGCGATCGGTCTCTACGGGGTGATGGCGTACGCGGTCCGCCAGCAGTCGCACGAGCTCAGCGTCCGCATCGCGCTCGGCGCGTC
>DASURJ010000404.1:0-2627 GCA_036280115.1 Gemmatimonadaceae bacterium | reverse complement strand
GTCCGTGAGCCGCAGAGCACCCGTGCCGTCGATGTTCATCGTATAGATCTCGGTGACGCCGTCGTGGCGCGATGTCTGGAACGCGAAGCGCTGACCGTCGGGCGCCCATGACGAGAAGAGGTCGATCCCCGGATCGTTCGTGAGTCGCGTCGGCGCCGAGCCGTTCGCGTTCATCATGTAGATCTCGAAGTTGCCGTCGCGGTCCGAGTGAAACGCGATGCGCTGGCCGTCCGGGGACCAGCGGGGTCCGCTCTCGATCGCCTCGGTCGTCGTCAGGCGGGTCTGCCCGGAGCCATCGGCATTCATGACGTAGATCTCGGAGTTTCCGTCGCGCGTGCTGACGAACGCGATGCGCGCGCCGTCGGGCGACCAGGCGGGCAGGACGTCCTGTTCGGGATCGTTCGTGAGTCGCCGGACGTCGGAGCCGTCGGCGTTCATGGTGTAGATCTCGAGGTTGCCATCCCGCGTCGACGAGAACGCGATGCGCCCGGTGCTCGACCACGCGGGCTCGTTGTCGTCCTCGGGACTCGTCGTCAGCCGGCGCAGGTCCGACCCATCCGTGTTCACCGAGTAGATCTCGAAGCCGCCATCGCGGTCCGAAGAGAACAGGAGGACGTGACTTTCTCCGGGGTCGGTCGGCGAGTCGTCGTCGTCATCACACGCGACGGTGACGAACATGAGCGATGCGCCGGCGACCAGACAGCGTGCTGCGTGGCCGGCCCGCTGCCGCCTCAGGATCGAGAGGTACGACATATGGGAGCGGGTTGAAGAAGTCGTGGCGCCCGTCGTCGGACGCCGCGGGCCTCGGCAGGCACCTTCCGTTCCAGCCGAGCACGGATGCGACGAGTTTCCGGCGGCACCCCTCGTCAAGCGGAGGCAGCGGTTGCACCTTGTCGTCGTCCCCTTCACACCGGTTTCAGATGCGTCCCTCTCGATCACGTCAGGTCTTTGCCGCGGTGGGTGCGGCCGCGCTCCTCGCCTCGGCCGTGACCCTCGCGTACGCGCAAGCTCCGGCGCCATCCACGGGTCAGCGCTACGGGCGGCTCCTCATCCGAAACGCGAACGTCATCGACGGGGCCGGTACCCCGACGCGCGGGCCGTTCGACATTCTCGTCCAGGGCGGCACCATCCTTTCCATCCAGGCGTCGCGACCGGCGGAGTTCTCCGGGAGCAGCGTTCCGGGGCAGGGCCGGATGAGCGCGCAGGCGGATCGCGTGATCGACGCGACGGGCATGACGGTCATGCCGGGGCTCATCGACATGCACGGCCACATTCAGTTCACGCGCGCGGGCAAGGCGATGCCGAAGGATTACGTGTACAAGCTCTGGCTCGCGCACGGCATCACGACGATTCGCGAGCCCGGGTCCGGCGAGGGGATCGATACGGTCGTCGCGCACGCGCGGCTTTCGACCGAGAACCGGATCGCCGCCCCGACGATCATCCCGTACGCGACGGCGGCGGCGAACTCGGTCGATGACGGACGCGCGCTCGTGCGCCGCCTGAAGCAGCAGGGGGCCCAGGGGCTCAAGGTGTTCATCAATCGCCCCGACGTGTGGGAGGCGATTGCCGACGAAGCGAAGCGCCAGGGGCTGCCGATCGCGACCGACATGAAGATTCAGGAGCTCGACGTCCTCGGCGCCGCGCGCCTGGGGGTACGGACGGTCGAACACTGGTACGGCGTGCCTGACGCGGCGACGCCGGGTCCGCAGCACTTTCCCGCGTCGTACAACTACGACAACGAGCTCGATCGCTTTCGGTGGGCGGGTGACATCTGGCGCCAGGCCGACTCGGCCCGCATGTCCGCGGTTCTCGACACGATGCTCGCGCATGGCATGACCTGGGACCCGACGTTCGCGATCTACGAGGCGAACCGCGACCTGCAGCGCGCGAGAACGCAGCCGTGGTTCCGCGACTACGCGCTTCCGCAGGTCATGCAGAACTTCGAGCCTGACGCCGCGCGCCACGGGTCGTATTTCTTCGACTGGACGACCGCGGACGAGATCATGTGGCGGAACAATTACCAGATCTGGATGCGATGGGTGCGCGAGTACGCGCGGCGTGGGGGGAACGTGACGGTGGGCTCCGACGCCGGCTTCATCTACCAGCTGTACGGGTTCACGACGATCCGCGAGATGGAACTGCAGCAGGAAGCCGGGTTCCACCCGCTCGAGGTCATCCAGAACGCCACGTCGAACGGCGCCCGGGCGCTGGGCCTAACGAGCACCGGAGTCGTGCGTCCCGGGTTCGAGGCCGACCTCGTCGTGGTTGACGGCAACCCGCTCCACAACATGAAGCTGTTGTACGCGACCGGGCTTCAGGTCGAGGAGAATGGCAAGCTCGTGCAGCGCGGCGGCGTCAAGTACACGATCAAGGACGGCGTCGTGTTCGACACGGCGAGCCTTCTGTCCGACGTCCGTGAGATGGTACGCAAGGCAGGCGGAGGCGTCGCGTCGGCACCATAACACCGACTACGCTCGTCGCTGTCAGCTGGAACTGGCTGCTGCAGGACTACACGAACTACGCTGGTCGCTGTTAGCTGGAACTGGTTGCTGCAGGGTTGTAGGGTTGCGATGCTCAGTCGCCCTTTGTCGCGGCGAGGATGCCACATGCCGGTCCGTTGGCGTTCT
>DASURJ010000403.1:0-8388 GCA_036280115.1 Gemmatimonadaceae bacterium | reverse complement strand
CGATGCCCGGCATCCGCAGGTCGAGCAGCACGAGGTCGAAGCGCTGCTCGCGGAGCGCCTGGACAGCGGTTGTCGCATCACCGGCGACGTCGACATCGTATCCGTCGCCGCGCAGCAGGGCAGCCGTGGACAGGCGGAACGCGTGGTCGTCGTCAACGACGAGGAGTCGTGGCACGTCGGATCAACCGGTGGATGTGACGGCGGGAGTCGCGGGAACGGCGGCGGCAATGGGAAGCTCGATGCGGAACCATGCTCCGCGGAGCGCGCCCCGCGTAGCCGGCGCAGCCTGTGCGTTCGCCGCGATGATGCGGCCGCCGGCCGCGCGGACGAGCCCCTCGGCGACGAACAGCCCGAGGCCGACACCGTGCACGGCATCCTTGGTCGTGAAGAACGGGTCGAACACCCGGTGGACGATGTCGGACGGGATGCCGGGTCCATCGTCGCGGACGTCGATCGACGCGTGGGTGTCGGCCAGGCCGACGGCAATTTCGATGCGCGCCGAGACCTGCGCACCTGCCGCGTCACGCGCGTTCTGCACGAGGTTCGTCAGCACCTGCTTCAGGGCGTCCGGCGGGATGGCGGCCTCGATCGCGTCATCGCCAACGACGATCACGGATGCCGCTGGACGCACGCCGTCACGGGTAGTCGAGGGACCGATCGCCGCCAGCCGCGCGACGTCTCGCGCCACGGCAACAGGACGGCTGCGCCGTTCACCGGACTCGTGCGGCCGGTTGATGTCGAGCATCTGCTCGGCCAGTTCGTGCATGCGAAGCAGCTCGTCGATCGCGAGGTCGGCGAACTCGCGCGCCTCGGGGTCGTGGTCCACCCGACGCCGGATGAGCTCGAGGCAATTCCGGAGCGACGCGACGGGATTTCGGATCTCGTGCGCGAGTTGCGCGACGAGCCGTCCGGTGGCGGCGAGTCGGTCGCGCTGCATGAGGTCGGCCTGCAGCGCCGTGAGTCGCGCGTTTCGGTCTGTCAGCGCCGCGTTGGCGTCGCCGAGCTCGGCGAGCCGGGCCGCGAGCGACCGGCGCATGGTGTCGAACGTCATGGCCACCTGGGCAACCTCGCGGATGTCCGACACCGGCACCGGCGCACGCAGGTCGCCGCCGGCAAACGCCGCGGCCGTACCGGCAAGCTCGTGGACAGGACGCGCGATCCGCGCTGCGAGCGCCGCACCTAACGCGAGAGCGATGAGCAGGGCGACGAGCGCCGACAGCGCGGCGACTCGGCGGAGTTCCGGGAGGACGGCGAGCTCCTCATCGAGCAAACGCACAAATACCACCGTGCCGGCGCCCTCGAGTCGCGCCGTCACGCCGATGATCTGGCGGCCGTTTGCCCTCAGTTCGGCGGGACCGCCACCGATCGCCCCCGTGGCCACGGCGCGCGCGAGCACCGCCGTCGTCGCCGAGTCGAGTGTGCTCGCCGACGGCCCCGCGCTGTCGGCGATGAGCACGACGCCCGCGCGGGTGAGTCCGGAGAGTGTCCCCGCGAGTCGCTCGTCGAGTGGCGATGACAGACCCGCGGCACCGACCCAGCGCCCGTCGCGCTCGATGGGCGCCAGCGCGAGGTACGTGATCGAACGACCGACGCGATGCGTCACGACCGGCATTTCGCCGGCGCGCGTTCGCTCCACGAGCGTCGCGTCGATCTTCGGACCAGCCCAGCTCTCTCCCCCGGGACCCACGAGCACCGGGTCGCCGCCGAGCGATACGGTCGCGGTGTCGAGCCGAGCGATGGCGGCCGAGCGATCGCCGGTCGCGACCGCGGTCGCCAGGCCCTCGGTGTGCGCGATGTCCTTCGCGTACATCATCATGGTGCTCGCATTTGCCGACATGCGATCGGCGAGCACGCGCGGTGCGAGCGCGAGGTCGGCACGCGCACGGTCCTCGAGAGCGGAGCGCAGTCGCCGGTCGAGCGCGACCGCCGCCGGGATCATACCGGCGAGGATCGCGACGCCGACTGCTCCGAGAAGCGCGCGGTTGAGCGAGATCGCCATACGTGATCCATATAGTAGCCGCCGCGCCCTGATTCAGCAGGACGCGGCGGCCAACCGGCGTTCGGCGAGCGCCGAACGCTCACCAGGCTGCGAGTCCGACGGCGCTGGCCGGAAGACCGGCGGCACCCCCGACGGCGCTCAAGGTGCCATCGTTCGCGGCAATGTCGAAGGCGCTGATGGTGTGCGCCCCAGCATTGAGCGTGTAGAGAAATTGACCGTTGTGGCTGATGGCGGCGTCGATCGGCGTCGTGCCGGTCTCGCCCGTGCGGCCGTCGGCGTCGAGAATGGAGAGCGCCGCGTGACGGACCTCGAACCCGGTCGCCGATGCGCTCCCGGTGTTCGTCGCATACGCGAACCGGCCGTTGTTCGTCACGGCCACCCAGCATGCGGCAGTCTCGGTGGTGGGAACGGACGCGCTGACCACCTGGAGCACGCCCCCGGCACCTAACGTGTACGACGACACGGCGCTGGCGTTCGCGGCGCCGCCGAATGCCTCGGACACGATCAGCACACCGTGCTGGTTGAACGCGAAGCCGAACGGCGTCAGCCCGGCCGACGGGTTTACCACCGGCGCCGACGCGTAGCCGTTTCCGCCGACGGCGTAAACGTCGATGAGGTTCGTCGCCTTTTCCGTCACAACGAGCCAGCTCCCTGTCGGGTCGAAGCTCACCTCGGCCGGTCCCACGCCCGAGCCGCTGAGCGGACGCGACGAGCCCCCGAGGATCGCGAGGTCGCCCGAGGGCGACACCGTGAAGCCCGTGATGTTCTCGGGAGCGCCGCCGTTGAGCACGTAGAGCAGATCGCCATGGACCGTGAGGCTGATGGGCGTCGTGCCGCCGGAGGCGACGGTGGTGATGCGGGTGAGCGAGGTGCCGTTCACCGCGAACGAGGTGATGGAGTTGCTCCCCGCGTTCACGGCGAACAGGTACCGGCCATCCTCGCTGAGGGCGACGGCGCCCTGCGAACCCAACCCCGCTCCGGTGCCGTTGCCATTCGTCGCGAACGACCCGGCCGGCGAGAGCGATCCGTCGGACGCGCGCGAGAACACGAGCACGGCGTTTCCGCCGGCGGCATTGCTCTGCGTGTATACGGCACCGACACTCGTACCGCCGCGCGCGAACGAGGGTGCCGCGAGTAGTGAGGTGTCGGGCGCAACCGCGTCGCGACCGCAGGCAGCAACGGTGAACGCGAGCGCGGCGAGGGATAAGAACTTGAGCATGTGCGTCTCCGGTTGGTGTGATGAACGCCCAGAGGAGGCGATCGAGACGCGAACGCGTTCCGCAACAGGGCCGCCAACGCCGCCGAGGCCGCGCCGGCGCCGTAACCTGCGTGGCACGTTGAAGATGGCTGCGAGTCGGTGCAATGGACGACCGCCGCGGCGTTCCATGGAACGCCGCGGCGGGTTGGTGAAACGTCGCTATGAAACAGCGCTGCCGCTAACCGTCGGCGCGCAACGCCTCGATCGGATCGATGCGTGCTGCCCGCAGGGCCGGCAGCCAGGACGCCAGCCCGGCAACCGCGAGCAGCGCGAGTGTCACGCCGCCCAGCGTGATCGGGTCGTGCGGCGCGACCCCGTAGAGCATCGAGCTGATCAGCCGCGCAAGCCCGACAGCGCCAACGAGCCCGATCGCCGCGCCGATCGCCGCCAGCACCATCCCCTGCCGGACAACCATCCCGCGTACTTCACTGGTCTGCGCGCCAAGTGCCATGCGCACGCCAATCTCGCGCGTGCGCAGGCTCACCATGTAGCTGATGACGCCGTAGATCCCGATGGCGCCGAGCAGGAGCGCGACGCCCGCCGCCGCGCCGATCATGATGAGCGTGAACGTCGTGCGCGCCATCGCCTCGCTCACCACGGCGGACAGGTCGCGCACTTTGACGAGCGGCAGGTTGCGGTCCATGTCCCAGATCTCGCGCCGCACTGTCGAGAACAACGCGAGCGGGTCGCCGCCCGTGCGGATAGTCAGCGTCATGGCGTTCTCGGCGAGGACCGTATCCGGCGAACCCGGCGACGGTTGCGTCGTCTGCAGCACGGGGAGGTAGACCATCTCGTCGAGCGGTTTCGTGAGCGCCTCGTTGTGCACGTCCCCCACGACGCCGACGATGGTGTTCCATGGGCCGTCGGGGCCGGCAGCTTTCAGCCGCCTGCCGATCGCGCTCCCGTTAGGCCAGAAGTGCTTCGCGAACGCCTGCGAAACGATGACCTCTTTCGACGGCCGGTCGGAGCCATCATCGCGGAACGTGCGACCCTCGAGCACCGGGATGCCCATCGCGTCGAAATAGCCACCGGCCACGCTCGCCATCGGATGGATGGTCGGCAGCTCGTCCCTCGCGATCGGTCGGTCCTCGACCCAGACCCCGCTATTGTTGTTGCCATCCGACGCGAGTGGGAGCTTGCTCGACGCACCGGCCGCTACGACCCCGGGAAGCGCGGCGAGCCGCGTCGTGAGGAGATGGAAAAAGCGGTTGATCTCGCCGGGCGTTCGGTATTCGGCGGCGGGAAGCGTCAGCCGGAGCGTCAGGACACCATTCGGGTCGAACCCGGGATCGACCGCGCGCATCTGCTGGAACGAGCGTGCGAGCAAGCCCGATCCGGTGAGGAGGATGAGCGCCAGGGCGACCTGCGCGACCACGAACGCGTTGCGTACCCGCTGTCGCTCGCGCCCCGTCGTCGAGCCGCGGCTTCCGTCTCGCAGCGTGGGCGAGAGCTCGGCCTTCCCGGCGCGGATGAACGGCACGGCGCTGAAGAAGACTCCCGTGACGACCGCGATCAGGAGCGCGACGCCGAACGACGTGGCGTCGATCGCGATCTCCGACGCGCGCGGCAGGCCGCCCGGCGCGAGTCTCAGCAGAACGCGGAGGGCGACGTGCGCGAGTGCCACGCCCACCGCGGCACCGGCGAGCGAGAGCGCCAGTCCCTCACCGAGGTAGAGCCGCATCACGTCACGCGGGGTGGCGCCGAGCGCCGATCTGACCGCGACCTCCTTCGCGCGCGCTTCGGCCCGGACCAGGAAGAGGTTCGCCACGTTCGCGCACGCGATGAGCAGCACGAACCCGACGGTGCCGAGGACCATGAGGAGGACAGGGCGGATGTCGCCGACGACGTCATCCTGCAGCCGGTGCAGCACCGCACGCATCTTCGCCTGCTCGAACATGCGGGTCGTCATCACACCCGGTACGTCTTCGGGGAGCCGCATGAGAACGGGCTGCATCTCGGCCTGCGCCGCCTCGAGCGTCACCCCGGCGCGCAACCGTCCGATCGCGTTGCGGTTGAAGCTCCCGGTGTTGAGGTTCGCGGGATCGACCTGCATTGGCGTCCAGAGCTCGGCGTCGGCGCCCGGGAAGCTGAAGGTCGAGGACATCACTCCGACGACCTGCCGAGAGATGCCGTCTACCTGAATGGTGGTGCCGAGGATCGACGGGTCGCCGCCGTAACGTCGCTGCCAGAGCGAGTATGCGAGGATCACGACATTCGGTCCGCCGGGGCGATCCTCATCCTCGGTGAAGTTCCGGCCGATTGCCGGGCTGACCCCAAGGGTGGGGAGCATCGAGGCCGTGAGTTGCGCCGACAGCACGCGCTCGGGGTCCTGACCGCCCGTGAGTGTGGCCGACGAACTTCGATAGCTGCCGATCGACTGGAACGAGCGGGTCGCCTTGGTGCGGTACTGCCAGTACGACGCGTCCGACTGCTCGAACTGATCGATGCCCAGCCCCTCGGCCGTGTGCCAGAGCTGAACGAGGCGGTTAGCGTCAGGGAAAGGAAGCGGCCTGAGCAGGACCGCATTGACGACGCTGAAGGCCGCGGTCGTGCCGGCTATGCCGAGCCCGAGTGTGAGAATCGAAACGGCTGTAAATGCCGGGGTCCGGGCGAGTCGGCGGAGCGTTGGGCGGATCGATGCGAGAACTGGCATGACGCGGTGGCTGAGGGTCTGCTAGGCGGTACGGTCGGCCGCGTGCCGACGTTTCATCCCTGCTCGCGAGCCGGCGAAAGATGGCCGTCAGAAAATCAGGTGTTGGCGCGTTTGACGGTGTAGGACGCCGGCCCGACCCACCGTTTCGTCATCGTCCGTGGCGGTAACGTTCGCGCCGGAGGCCGACGAGGTGCTATTCTCGTGTGACCGTTGGGCATGTGGGAGCACGCGTCAGGCTCCGCGTCGGAACGGATGTCGCATCGCGCGATACCGTGTTCACTGCTGCATCGCGGTTGACCCGAATCGATCTGTGGGCGATCAGGAGTCGCTAATTGCGAATGCCGACGGCAGTGAAGCGGATCACCAATCCGCTGGTGGGACGTGTGCGCGTGCCGATCCTGTCCGGGCCGAATCGCGGGCTCTGGTGGAGCCTCGCGAGCTCCGGCAGTGGTTACGCGACGGGACGACGCGCCGCGCGGCAGATGGAGCTCGTCGCGTCGCTCGTCGGTCCGGGTGATGTCGTGTGGGACATCGGTGCGCACCACGGTTTCGTCACTCTGTGCGCCGCGCGGCGCGTCGGCCCCGACGGGGAAGTGCACGCGTTCGAGCCGTCGTCAGGCAACCTCTGGTTCATCGCGCGCCACCTGCACTGGAACGGCATCGCGAACACGATCGTGCACCCATTCGCCCTCAGCTCCTACGAGGGCGAATGTCGTTTCGGTGGAGGGCGGACGTCCAAGATGCACGCGCTCGGGCAGGGCAACGAGTGCGTTCGCGTGTGCACCGGACGCTCGTTGATCGAGCGAGGCGCCGCGCGTGCGCCGACGTTCGTGAAGGTGGACGTCGAGGGCGCGGAGGGTGCGGTGCTCGCCGGCGTGATGGGGGTGCTCCGGCGCGACACCATCCTGCTCATCGCCATGCACTCTCGGTCGGCGTACGACGAATGCGTGGCGTTCCTCGAGCCCGCGGGGTTCTCGATGCTCCCATCGCGTGCGCTCCGGGCGAGTCTCGGCGGAACGTGGCGGAGCGACCCCGACATGCTGTGCGTTGGTCCGGCGCACCCGATCGGCGCACTCACGCACCGGCTTCTCCACGCCGCGGGGTTCGACTGATCGCCCGGGCTGGTCGTCAGTCGAATCGCAGGGTACGGCGCACCACTGTCATGTCGCCCGACTGGACGGTCACGACGTGGGGGGCGCGCCGTGGAGGCTCGAGTCCGGGAACGAGGGGAAGTCCCGGCGTGTAGGTCACCAGGTCGAGCGTGAGCGGCCCGGATGATTCCAGCGTCAGGCCGAGGGTGAATCCGGTGTCGGGTGGGGCGGCGTAGTCCAGCCGCCACTGCCTAACGGGTGACCGATATCGAGTCGTGTCCACCGCTCTGCCGTCGACCGATGCGCGCAACACGCGCGGGCCACTGGCACGCATGGCGACCGTGCCGGTGCCCGCGGCGGCTCGGATGCGCAGCGTCAACTCGCGGGCGCCGTCGGCGGCGGAATCCGCGACCACGACTGCCGATGGCGGTTCGACCGACGCGCGGCTCAGCCGGGCGTAGGCGGGCAAGCCGCCGGCCGTTCGAATGTTCTTGACCCACGCCGGCGCCGTCGTGTCGGCGCGCACGGTCGCGGGCGGCCGCGTCCCGCGAGTAACGAGCCACGCGTCCGCGCCGTCGGCGTCCATGGCGTACACGACAGTCGACGGGGTCGGGTGGTCGGGCGAGCTCCGGACTGTCGTGGCGCCCACGCCAAAGAGCGCGAGCGCGGCGAGGAGCGTGAGACCGGCGGTGTGCCACGCATGGCCTGCCGCGAGCGCCTCGAGTTGCGGGGCGAGCAGCCACGCGAGCAGCGCGGTGAACACGGCGCCTGCGATTCCTCCCGGCCCGATCGCACCGAGGAGCACCGCGCTCACCGCATAGATCACGGGAACGACGACGGCGGCCGCAATGATGGTGGCACCCCAAACCGACCCCTCGGCTGCAAGCGGCGCGCGCTGCTCACCCGGTGATCGCGACGGCGGTATGGCGACATGCAGCGCAATCGCCGCGGCAAGCAGCGGCCACGTGAAGAGAAAGCTCACGCCGGGAAAGCGAACCGAAACGAGCACCGTGATGATGCTCCACGTGACGAGCGCACCTGCATGAAGACCTGCCGCGCTCGCCCAGCGGCGAGCCGCTGCGTAACCGGCGATGGAGACGGCCAGTGCGAGGATCACGACCGCGGCCGAATAGACCCCTCGAAACGCAGGCGCGCCGCCCCAGCCCATTGTCTCGTGCGCGCGGCCGATCGCATCGCCGGCAAAGCGCACCGCGGTTGCCGCCACGAGCACGGCGAGGACCGTCGCGAGCACGCCTAACGCACTCGACCGGAGCCACCAATCGTCGCGTCGCGAGAGGCGAAGTAGAGCGGCGAGCACGAGCACCGCGGCCGCCACGCCCAGCGGCACGGCCCATGTCTCCGGGTACACGATGAGCCCGATGAACGG
>DASURJ010000402.1:0-3487 GCA_036280115.1 Gemmatimonadaceae bacterium | reverse complement strand
ATCGGCGCTCACTACGATCACGTCGGAATGCGGCGCAATGAATCACCGGACTCGATCTTCAACGGGGCCGACGACGATGCGTCGGGTGTCGTGGCGGTTCTGGCCGTCGCACGCGCGCTCGCCGCGGGGCCGGCGCCACGCCGAACGGTGATCGTTGCCGCCACCACGGGTGAGGAAATCGGGTTGCTCGGGACCCGATGGTATGTCGCGAATCCCGTTCGCCCGCTGGAGGCGATGGTCGCGAACATGGAGATCGAGATGATCGGGCGGCCGGACTCGCTCGCCGGCGGCGCGGGACGTGGCTGGCTCACCGGTTACGAGCGCTCGACGATGGGCGAGATGTTCGCCGCCGCCGGGCTGCCGATCGTGCCTGACAAGCGCCTCGACCAGCAGTTCTTCATGCGGAGCGACAACATCGCCTACGCGCGTGCCGGGATCGTCGCGCACACGCTCTCGTCGTACAACATGCACTCCGACTATCACACGCCGAGGGACGAGGTGAGTCGCGTGGACTTCGCGCACATGACTCGACTGGTGGACGTCGCCGTTCGCGCGGCGCGCCTGCTCGCGGATTCGCCGACGAAGCCTGAGTGGAAACCAGGCGGCAAACCGTAATGCACCCGGATACCATCGCCGTCCACGCCGCGCACGGCGCCGATCCCGCCACCGGCGCGGTGGCGCCGCCGATCTATCTGTCGACGACATTCGAGCGTGCCGCGGACGGATCGTTGCCTCACGGGTACAGCTACGCCCGTGACGACAACCCCACGCGGGCGGCGCTCGAACGGGCGCTCGCCGCCATGGAAGGCGGAGTGGCGGCGGCGGCGTTCGCGTCGGGGCAGGCGGCCACGATGGCGGTGCTGCAGGCGCTCGCCCCCGGCGACCACGTCGTCCTGCCGCTGTCGGTCTACTACGGGACGCGGAAGCTCGTGGACCAGGTGTTCGCGCGGTGGGGCCTAACGAGCACCGCGGTCGACATGCGCGACCCGGCGAACGTCGCCGCCGCGCTCCGACCGGAAACGCGCCTCGTGTGGGTAGAGACGCCATCGAACCCGTTGCTCACCGTGACGGACATTGCTGCGGTCGCGGCGCTCGCGCACGAGGCGGGAGCGCGGTGTGCCGTCGACAACACCTGGGCCACGCCGGTGGGGCAGCGGCCGCTCACGCTCGGCGCGGATCTCGTGATGCACTCCAGCACGAAGTATCTCGGCGGGCATGGTGATGTGATGGGCGGTGCGATCATCACCCGTGCCGACGATGTGCTGTTTCAAGCGATTCGCGGCATCCAGGCAGCCGGTGGGGCGATCGCGTCTCCCTTCGACAGCTGGCTCGTGGTGCGCGGCATCAAGACGCTCCCGCATCGCGTCCGGGTGCATTCGGCGAACGCGCATGCAGTCGCGACGTTTCTCGAGGGGCACCGCGCGATCGAGGCGGTCCACTATCCTGGGCTTCCGTCGCATCCGGGTCACACGGTCGCGTCCCGGCAGATGTCGGCGTTCGGGGGCATGGTGTCGATCCAGGTGCGCGGTGGGCGAGACGCGGCACTGGCCGTGAAGGCGCGCGTTCGGCTCTTCACCCGAGCCACGAGTCTTGGCGGTCCCGAGAGTCTCATCGAGCATCGCGCGTCGGTGGAATCGCCCGGCAGCGGGACGCCGGAGAACCTGCTGCGGCTCTCGATCGGCCTCGAGCACGCCGATGACCTGATCGCCGATCTGGATCAGGCAGTCGGTCCGTGAGACGGCGCGAGCGCGCTCGTTAGGCACGCCTCGAGCTCGTCGAGCCGAAACGGCTTCTGCACGAAACCGGCGAGCCCCTCGGCACCGTAGCGGGAGGCGAGCTCGTGCCGGCTGTACCCGGACATCAGGACGACGCGCACGTCGGGACGCATTCGCCGCATCGCACGGAACGCCTCCTCGCCGCCAAGCACCGGCATCGTGAGGTCGAGGAGCACGAGCGCGATCTCGTCGCGTGCCATGCCGAACTGCTCGACCGCCTCGCGCCCATCCGCGGCCGTGAGCACGGTGAAGCCGCTCCGCCGCAACATCTGCTGTGCTACCGCGCGCACGGTGTCGTCGTCGTCCGCGACGAGCGCCTTCCCCGTCCCGCGGAATCGCGGCCGCGGGCGATCCGCGGCGGCCGCGTCACCCGCCAGCGCTGTCGTCGCGCAGGGAAGCAGCACCGTGAACGTCGTCCCGCGTCCGAGGGCGCTCTCGACCTTGATCGTCCCCTGATGCCCGCGAACGATGCCGAGCGTTGCAGCGAGCCCGAGTCCGCGCCCGGTGAACTTCGTCGAGAAGAACGGATCGAAGATGCGCGCAACCGTCTGGTCGTCCATGCCGCAGCCGTTGTCGCGAACCTCGATGCACGCATAGTCGCCCGGCGGCAACTCGTCGTCGACGTAGCTCGACACGAGATACTCACGCGTCGCGTGCTCGAGCCCCGTCCGCAGCGTGATCACGCCGTCGTTCGTCCCGATCGCGTCCGACGCATTGGTGATGAGATTCATGACGATCTGCCGGAGCTGTGTCGCGTCGGCCACGACCTCCGGCAGGCCCTCGTCGAAATCGAACCGCAACGTGGCGCGCTTGCTGATCACCGTCTGGAGCAGCTGCGCCATCTCGCGGACGAGCGAGTTGAGGTTCACCTGGCCAACCACGAACCGCCCTTTCCCCGAGTACGCCAGCATCTGCTTCGTCAGGTCAGCCGCCCGAAGGGCCGTGGTCTCGATGTCGGCCACGATCTCCCGCAACGGCGAATCCTCGGGAAGGTCCATCAACGCCAGGGTCGCATTGCCGAGGATCCCGACGAGCAGGTTGTTGAAGTCGTGCGCGATTCCGCCCGCCAGTACGCCGAGACTCTCCAGCTTCTGTGCGTGTTGGACCTTCGCCTCGAGCGCGCGCCCCTCGGCCTCGAGCCGCTTGAGCTCTGTGATGTCCTGGCCGCTCGCAATGACGCCGCGAGCCACGCCGTCGACATCCACGAGCCGCGTGACGTTCCAGAGCAGGTCGTAGCGCGACCCATCTCGCGATCGGACCGTGTTCTCGAAGTTTCGCGTGGGCTCACCGCGAAGCACCTTCGCGACGTCGGCGCGAACGGCATCGCGGACCTCGGCGGGCAGGAACAACGTGTAGTAGTCCCGGCCGATCACCTCGTGGCGTCCGTAGCCATACAGTCGCTCGGCTTCGCGATTCCACTCGAAGATGGTCCCGGCGGCGTCAATGCCAAGCAGCACCGTCCCTGTGGTCTCGATCAGCGAGCGGTAGCGGTTCTCGCTCGCCAGCAGCGCACGCTCCGCGAGGTCTCGCGCGGCAATGTCGCGCACGAAGACGCAGATGCGCGTGTGCCCGTCGGTGTCCGTGAACCGTGTCGCCGAGACGTCAGCGTTGAAGCGCGCGCCGTCGCGCCGGAGAAGAGGGAGCAGCCCCGCGAACCGCCCGCCACGGACGCTGTTCGCCAGCGCTTCACGGACCCCGAGGTCACCGAAGTC
>DASURJ010000401.1:0-3124 GCA_036280115.1 Gemmatimonadaceae bacterium | reverse complement strand
AGGACCAACGTGGACGCCCAGATGAAGAGCTGCGCCGCCCACCGCACCGCACCGAGCCACACGACTCCGCGCAACGCCGCGCCACCCAGCGCCCCTCCCTTCTCCGCGACTGTGGCGCCAGGGGCTTTCGCGGCGGCGAGGTCCGTTACGCCGGCAGGCTCGAAGTCATCGTCGGGGAGGGGTGAAGCCAGGGAATGCTGCGTCACTATCGCTGCGCTACCTCATCGGTGAGCTCGGCGCCGACCGCGCGCTCGTCTTCGATGGTGGTGCCCTTCGTCCCGAGAATCGGCATCGCCACCTTCGCGGGATTTCCCAATATCACCTTGTTCGCGGGAAATGCACGCATGCACACGGCCGCGGCGCCGACGACGGAGTTTTCTCCGATGGCCGTGCCCGGCAGCAGCACCGCACCCGCGGCGACCCAGACATTGTCGCCGATCTCGACCGGCGCGACGCGCACGGGCGCGTCCGGCGAGCGGCGATCCGCCCGCGTGCTGTGGAAATCGGTGTCCCGGATGGCCGCGTCAGCGAGAATGCTGTCGCGTCCCACGCGGATGAGCTGCGCGCAGGCGAAGCGCGTACCGCTCATCATGACGTTGTCGGCGACGAGGAGACGCGCGCGGTCGGAGTAGGTCCACAGGTTCACGCGGCCCCACATCGCCACGTTGTCGCCAAGGACGACCTCGCCAGGGCCGCGCACGCTCAGGCGCCCGAAGACGCGAAGGCGCGCCCCCGCCCTGAAGCGCCGGCCGAGCAGCCGGAAGAGGACGCGGTACCAATGTCCCCTGAGGAGCGCAAACCCGAACGAGAGCGCGCGACCCGGTTCCCGGATCGCGCGCCCGAGGAGCGAACCCATCGGCTTCGCGTCTGCCGGCGACGACTTTGTGTCCGGAGCGGCCGAGTTCATACAACGGAGTCGGCGGCACGCGACAGTCGCGCGACCGGCACCGGCTCGAGGCGGACGGGCGTGCCGTGCACCCACACCCGGGACGCATCGTCGCGCCAGCGCCATGCGGCCGCGAACACCGCCGCGTGCAGCAGCACGAAGGCGGAGGGCACCGAGAGCGCAGGCACGCTCACGGTCAGTCCGACGATCCCGAGCACATAGACCGCGAGCTCCGCGGTGAAGAACGCCAGATAGAGCGGCTCGGCGATGGCCGCGCTCACGAGCAGCAACGCCACGAAACAGAAGGGCGTGAGGAGTCGCAGCACCTTGTGGGAGAAGAAGCGGAGGAAGAGCGGGTTGTGTACCGGCGAGAGCAGGTCGGGAACTTCGCGCACGAGCTGGATGTTGCCGACCATCGTCCGGCGCTTGCGCGCGTACTCCAGTTTCTGGTCGGATGCCGGCACGTCGTACGCAATCGCGTCGGTGGACATGACGACCCGGTTCCCGCGCATCGCGATGCGCAGCGGCACGTAGACGTCGTCGAGGATCAGGTTCGCGGGAACGGGCTCGAAGAGGAAGCGGCGAATCGCGTAGATCGCGCCGGTGGCACCGACGACCGACCCGCTACGGCTCTCGGCGTCGCGCAACCGCATCTCGAGCCCCCAGTACATCCGCACGCCTTCCACCGATGCGTGGTCTGCTCGCTCCACCAGCAGCGCGCCGGTGACCGCGCCGACGCCCGGATCCCCAAATGGCTCGACGAGACGCGCGACGGCGTCGGGGGCAAAGGTCTGGCGCGCGTCCGCGAAGACCACCACGTCCCCGGTCGCCGCTTCCACCGCCAGATTGATCGCTCCAGCCTTGCCGCGCTCGGCAGGACTCTGCACCACGCTGATACGCGGCTCGCGCGCGGCCAGCTCCCGCGCCAGCTCTTCCGTTCCGTCCTGCGACCCGTTGCACGCGATCACGACGCCCAGCCTGTCCGCCGGGTAGTCCTGCGCGAACAGGTTGGCGACCCGCCGCTCGAGCGTGCTTCTCTCGTTCCGGACCGCGAGCACGACGGAAACGGACGGCCGAATCGGCCGCGCCGGACGCTTCAGGGGACGCGGGTGCAGCCGCGCCCGTGCCGCCACGAACAGCGGATAGCCGCCGTAGCACCAGGCGACCGTCAGGAGGAGAAGCCAGAAGATGAGTTCCACGGGAGTCTCGCGTCGTCGCGGGCCGGTGAGGGTGCCGTTCGCTGTCCGGTTTGGCATCCTTCGTACCCGGCTCCGGGGGCACGATCTCGCGCCGCTGAGAGGCCGCAACCCCGCTGCGTGACTGTCGTTTCGCGGTTTTCGGGTCGTACCGGAAGCCTCGCGAGCCTGCCCGCTTCCGTAAGGGTCACGCTACATGTGTTGCACAGCGACTACACGTCCGGGGGCCGAGGTGATGCATCGCTTCAACTTACGCCCGCCTTACGGCGGACCCGGGCTGGTGCGAGGGATGCTTCTCCCACGACGGCGGCGTCACCGCTGCTGCCGCAACCGCGCATCATCCGAATTCTCCACATGAACGTCGTCCATCTCACCGATTCGCCCTTTTTCGGCGGGCCTGAGCGCCAGATGCTGGGCCTCGCGATCAGCCTTCCACCGTCCATCCGGACGACGATTCTCTGCTTTCGCGACGGGGGCACGGCACAGCCTTTCGTCGATCGGCTCCGCGCGAACGGAGTCGAGGCTCGCATGATCGCGCACGCGAACCCGAATTTCGTGCGGATGATCGGCGATGTCGTCCGCGAGCTCGAGGCCGAGCGCGCCAACGTACTCGTCTGCCACGGCTACAAGGCGGACGTGCTGGGCTGGATCGCGGCTCGCCGCGCAGGCATTCCGGTGATCGCGGTGTCGCGCGGCTGGACCGCGCACACGCGAAAGGTGCGCGTGAACGAGGCGATCGACCGGCGATTCCTCCGGCACATGGATGCGGTGGTGTGCGTGTCGGAGGGTCAGGCCGAGAAGGTCCGGCGCGCCGGTGTGCCGGCGAAGCGCGTGCACGTGATCCACAATTCGATCGATACGTCCCGTTTTGCCGTGGTGGACCCGAGGGGACGCGAGACGCTGCAGAGCCTTTTCCCGGCGGGTCGCGAGCACATCGTCGTGGGTGTCGGCCGCCTGAGTCCCGAGAAGGGCTTCGAACAGCTGATAGAGGCTGCGCGGCTGGTGGTGAGGGAACAGCCGTCGACGGGGTTCGTGCTCCTGG
>DASURJ010000400.1:0-8061 GCA_036280115.1 Gemmatimonadaceae bacterium | reverse complement strand
GACGGCGGGAAGACGTTCGTGACGCTCGACGCGGCTGGCGGAGGCGGGGCACCGGGCCACGTCGACCAGCACGCGCTGTGGATCGACCCGAAGAACCCGCAACACATCATCATCGGGAACGACGGCGGCATCAACGTGAGCTGGAACCAGGGGAAGACGTGGGACTTCATCAATACGATGCCCGTGGTGCTCGCGTATGCGGTGAGCGCCGACATGCGCCGCCCGTATTACGTCTACATCGGGCTCCAGGATAACGGCAGCTGGGGCGCTCCCAGCTCCACACGGTCGCGCTGGGGCATCGCCAACTCCGATTGGTTCCGCGTCGGCGGCGGTGACGGGTTCTACACGGCCGTGGACCCGAGTGACTACTCCATTGTTTACAGCGAGTCGCAAAACGGGAACACGAACCGCACCGATCTGCGCACGGGGCGCGTGCAGCGCATCCGTCCACGCGCACCGGCGCGTCCGGGCGGCAGCCCGCAGGGCGCCGGTGGTGGTGGTGGGGGTGGCGGGGGTGGTGGTGGCGGCGGCGCGGGAGGCGCCGGCGCCCAGCCTAACGTGATCAACGCCCAGCCCGGAGACGTGTACCGGTTCAACTGGAACACCCCGTTCATGCTCTCGCCGCACAACCCCAACATCGTGTGGCTCGGCGGGAACCGACTGTTCAAGTCCACCGATCAGGGGACGACGTGGACGGCGAGCGTCGATCTCACGAAGCAGGTGGATCGCAACACGCTCGAGATCATGGGCGTGCGGGGCGACCGCACGATGCTGTCGAAGAACGACGGCGTGACGTGGTTCAGCACGATCACGGCGCTGGACGAATCGCCGGCCGTCCCCGGCGTCGTGTGGGTCGGCACCGACGACGGCAATCTTCAGGTCACGCGCGACGGCGGGACGACGTTCACCGAAGTCGGAAAGAACCTGCCCGGATTGCCGCGGAACCACATGCACTGGATTGCTCGCATCGATGCGTCGCACTTCGATCCGGCGACCGCGTACGTCGCCGTCGATGGTCATCGGAGCAACGATCTCAAGCCGTACCTGTTCGTCACGCGCGACTACGGCGCGAGCTGGCAGAGCATCACGAACGACCTGCCTGCCTTCGGGAACATCCAGGTCGTGCGCGAGGATCCGCGAAACAAGGATCTCCTGTACGTCGGCACGGAGTTCGGGCTCTACGTCTCGCTGAATGGCGGCCGCGAGTGGAAGAAGTTCACGAACGGATTCCCCACCGTCCGCGTGGACGACATCCTCGTGCACCCGCGCGACGGCGATCTGATCGTCGGCACGCATGGGCGGAGCGTGTACATCGTCGATGACATCACGCCGCTCCAGCAGCTCACGCCGGCGGTGCTCGCATCGGACGCGACACTCTTCGACATCCGGCCGGCGGTTGCGTACCTGAACGATGTGACGCTGAACCAGCAGATCGCCGGACAGCAGGTGTTCACGGGTGCGAACGCGGAGCGCGGGACCGCGATCAGCTATTACCTCAAGGCGACTGCGGCGGGCGGGGCCAGGATCTCGATCGCCGACGCGTCCGGCCGCGTGGTACGAACGCTCGATGGACCGGCGGCGGCTGGCCTGAACCGCGTGCAATGGAACCTCGCGCCGACGCCGCGCCAGGGCGGGGGCGGCGGGTTCGGGGGTGGTGGCGGCGGCGGGAACGTCCCGATGGTCGATCCGGGCACGTATACCGTCACGGTCTCGGTGGGCGGAAAGACCCTCACCAAGCCTGTCGTCGTGCTCGAGGACAGGTGGATGCACGAACGGTAGATCTGGAACTACGCTGGTCGCTGTTAGCTGGAACTGGTTGCTGCAGGGTGAAAAGCGAGAACCGTCGGGGAGCCCCTCGACCATGGGAGGCCTCCCGAGGGTTTCCGCCTTTAAAACCCTGCAGCTACCAGCGCCAGCTAACAGCGACCAGCGCTGTTCCAGTAGTGTGATAGTGTCCCTCTGGCGCGCCCCCGGCTGGCTGCTCTAGAGTGGTGATCCATGAAACGCACTGGCTTTGGCGGAGCGCTTGGCGCCCTCACGGTCTGGTCCCTCGCCGCCCTGGCGGCAGGACTGGCCCTGGGGGCGCTCGGTCATCGCTCGGACGCGATCGGATTCCGGCTCGTGTCCGAGCTCGTCGGTCCGGTCGGGGACCTGTGGCTGGCGGCGTTGCAGATGACCGTTCTGCCGCTCGTGGTCGTCCACCTGCTTGCCGCGATCGTCGGCGCCGGGGGAAGCGAGTCGCTCGGAGGGCTCGGCGGGCGCGCGCTCGGCGTGTTCGTGGTCATGTTGCTCGCGGCGGGGGCGTTCACGCTCCTCGTCACACCCCCACTCCTCAGCGCAACCGCGCCCGATAGCGGAGCGTTCGCCGAGCTCCGTGCATCCACCGCCGTTCCACAGGCCGCCCGCGACGCGGCCACAGCAGGCACCGGGTCGTTCGGCGAATGGATCGCGCACCTCCTCCCGTCGAACCTGTTCGAGGCGGCGCGCCGGGGGGACGTGCTCCCGCTGCTGCTCTTCACCGCCCTGTTCGCGCTCGCGATCCGGCAGTTGCCGGGCGAGCAGCGCGAGCCGCTCAAGGGTACGTTCATGGCGTTGTCGGCGGCGATGATGGTGCTGGTACGGTGGCTGCTCGTGGTCACGCCGATCGGCGTCTTCGCGCTCAGCTTCATGCTCGGCCGCACCACAGGGCTCGAAGCAGCCGGGATGCTCGGCGGTCTCGTGCTGCTGCAGTGCGGGCTCATGACGGCGTTCACGCTGCTCCTCTACCCGGTGAGCGCGATGCTGGGGCGTGTATCGTTAGGCGCGTTCGCGCGGGCGGTCGCGCCGGCACAGCTCGTCGCGATGTCGACGCGGTCGTCGCTTGCGGCGCTCCCGGCGCTGGTCGAGGGAGGGCGAACGCATCTCCATCTCCCGCAGTCGGCAACGAGCTTCGTGTTGCCGCTCACCGTGTCGCTCTTCAAGGTGAACCGCACGATCTCGAGCACGTCGAAGCTGCTCTTCCTCGCGTACGTGTTCAACGTGCCGCTGTCGGCAGGGACAATCGCCACATTCGTGTTGACGATCGTCGTGCTCAGCTTCAGCTCCGTCGGCGTGCCCGGGGGTGGGAGCGCGTTCAAGACATTGCCGGCGTACCTTGCCGCTGGTTTACCCATCGAAGGCATCATCATCGCCGAGGCAGTCGAGACGATTCCGGACATCTTCAAGACGGTGCTCAACGTTACCGGGGACATGAGTGCGGCCACCGTGTTGTCTCGTGGCAGTCGGGTTTCGGTGCCGTCTGCCGCGCCGATCCCTGCCCCGGAACAGGCGGCGTGAGGGGGCCTCTGTCGCTCCCCCTCGCGACGGTGCGTCGCGAGCCCGGGCTGACCGCGCGGTTCGTCCTCTCGTCGCTGGGCCGAGCAGCGGCCGTCGGTGCGTCCGTGCTGTTGGTCCGGGAGTTCCTCGGCGGCGTGCTCGGCCGGGGCGATGGGTTGGCGCGCCGGCTCGTCGACGCGTATGGCGCCTCCGGCGCGCTGTGGGCGGTGGCCGGTGCGCTCGTGGCCACGCAGCTTGGCGCCGCCGCGCTCGCGTACGGCGCGCAGGTCACTCAGCAACGACTGGTCGCGGCCGTCGAGCTCAACGCGATGGAGCGGCTGATCAATCATCTCCTCGCGCTGTCCGCCGGGTTCTTCGATCAGCGCACGCACGGCGATCTGATCCAGACCGTTCGGCAGGACGTGGCGCATCTCCGCGCGGTCGCCGTGGCCGCGGCCACGGCGGTGCTCGATTCCCTGCACGCCATCGCGCTGATCGGGGCCGCCATCGTCCTCAGTCCGGCGCTCGCGCTCATTGCCTTCGTGCTCGTGCCGGTCGCGGCGCTTCCGGTTTATCTCGTCGCTCGGCGGACGCTCGAGCGCTCGTTCGGCGTGCGCCGCAAAGGCGTGGCGCTGTTCGACGCGCTCTTGCAGCTGCTGCGCGCGATCCGGATCATCAAGGTCTACCAGGGCGAGCGCGTGGAAGCCGACCGCACCGTCGATCAAGCGCGCCAGTACTACGACGAGGTCGTCGGGATCGAGCGGACGCGTGCCCTGGCCCGGGTGGCGCTCGAATCGCTTGCCGGGCTGAGTCTCGTCGCCGTGATCATCGCCGGCGGCATGCAGGTGCTCGGCGGTTCGGTCGGATGGCCGGAGCTGCTCGCGTTCCTCATTGCGGCGCGGGCCGCCCAGGGACCGCTCAACAACGTGAATACCAGCTACATGGAGATCCAGCGGTACGGGGCGAGCGTCGCGCACATCGAGGCGTTGCTCGCCGAGCGTCCCGACGTTCACGACCGGCCGGACGCAGCCGCGGTCACCGGGCCTCCGCGTCGGCTGTCGGCCGAACACGTGGGGTTCGGGTTCGGCGACGTCACCGTGCTCGACGACGTGTCGCTCGACCTGAACGCCGGTGAGACGTTAGGCATCGCCGGGCCATCCGGTG
Source organism: Gemmatimonadaceae bacterium (assembly GCA_036280115.1). Classification (GTDB taxonomy): domain Bacteria; phylum Gemmatimonadota; class Gemmatimonadetes; order Gemmatimonadales; family Gemmatimonadaceae; genus JAJKIV01. Next base: position 3,603 of record DASURJ010000400.1, on the reverse strand, counting down.
CCGGAAAGACCACGTTGCTGAACCTGCTCGCGCGCTTCCACGACCCCGTCCGAGGTACCGTTCGGTTCGACGGGCGCGACCTCCGTGAGCTCCGGCTCGCCGACGTGTATCGGCAGATCGCCATCGTCGCCCAGGACCCGTTTCTGTTCGCGGCATCGGTTCGCGAGAACATCCGCTGCGGGCGGCCGGACGCCACCGATGAGGAGGTGGAGGCGGCGGCGCGCGCCGCGGAGATCCACGATGACATCCTCGCCATGCCGGCAGGGTACGATACCGTCGTGGGACACGGCGGGCGTGCAGTGTCTCGTGGCGAAGCGCAGCGGTTGAACATTGCGCGGGCCGTGCTCAAGAACGCCCCGATCCTTCTCCTGGACGAAGCTACGTCGAGCCTCGACTCGTTCGCGGAAGTGAAGGTTCAGCGGGCCATCGACCGTCTGGCCACTGGCCGGATGACGATCGCCGTCGCGCATCGACTCTCGACGCTGCGCAACGCGACGCGGATCCTGGTGCTCGAGGGCGGGCGCGTCGCGGGCATCGGCTCGCACGCGGAGCTGCTCGGTGGCTGCGCCGTGTACCGCCGGCTGTGGGAAGCACAGGCGTCCGGCGCCCCGACGCAGCACGGGCGTGAAGGTACCGGCGTCGCCAGCGCGGACGACGGCCGGAGGGTCGCAGGCGCGTGATCCACTTCGTGGTGCCAGCCGCGCAGGCGCGCGGAATCCGCGAGTACCTCGACCTCTGGGGGCTCGAGGTCGCGCCGCGGTTCGAGGTGATCTCCGTAGAGTCGCTGCCGTCACTCGACACGGTTGCAGCGGGGACGTACGTGCTGTCGGCACTCGATCAGCTGTCGTCAGGCATCGACGCGTTCGTACAGGCATTCCACGCGTTGCTGGCCGGACGACCCGATGTGCGTTTCCTCAACCACCCTGCGCGAACCTGGCGGCGCGATCGGTTACTGCAGGAGCTGTATCAGTGCGGCCGAAACGAGTTCCGCGCCGTCCCCATCACCGCCGACTTCACGGCGCTGCGCTACCCGGTCTTCGTCCGTGACTGGCGATCGCACGGCGGGCCGCTGTCTCCGCTCCTCGAGCGTCCGTCGCAGGTGGAGCCCGCCATCGGGAGGGCGCTCGTGCAAGGGCACGCGGCTGAGAATCTGCTCGTGGTCGAGTTCTGTAACACGGCGGACGCTGATGGCTACTTCCGGAAGTACGCGGCGTTCGTGGTGGGCGATCGCATCATTCCGCGCTCGCTGTCGTACTCGCGTGAGTGGATGTTGAAGTTCGGGGGGAGCGAGTTCTCGCGATCGATGGTCGAGGAAGAGCTCGATTACCTGGTGTCGAACCCGCACGAGGCTGCGTTGCGCGAGATCTTCGCGCTCGCCGGCGTGGGATACGGCCGCATCGATTACTCGATGAAGGACGGCAGGCTCGTGACGTGGGAGATCAACCTGAATCCCACGATCGGGCGCGGGCGTCGTCCGTCCACGGGGAAGGTCCCGCCGGAGCTCGAGGCCACGCGGCGACGCGGGAAGGAGCATTTCTACCGCCGCTTCCGCGAGGCGTGGGAGGCGGTCGATCTCGTGGTGGCGGATACGTCGCCGATCGAGGCCCGAATCCCCGAGCCGGTCCGGCGAGCCGCACTGGCGGAAGTGAGTCGACGCGATGGCGGTCATGGGGCCGGCGGGAAGTGGCTGGCGACATTGCGCCGCGTGTTGAGTCCCGCAAGGCCACTCGTTACACCGATCGTGACTGCTGCGTTGCCAATGATTGGGCGGGTTGCGCGGAGAAGGATGAGTTGACTAAGAGCTATCAGCCATCAGCTGACAGCTATCGGCAAAGCGAGAACCTTCGGGATGCCCCTCGCCGATAGGGAGGCCTCCCGAGGGGCCCGTTTTGCTGATGGCTGATGGCTGATGGCTGATAGCTTTACCTCCATGCCCCAAGACCCGTCACCTCGCCCGCTCCCCGTTCTTCGCGCGATGGTGGATGTGCTCGACCGCGAGTTGCTGCAGATCGTCGCACGGCGCATGGCGCTCGTGGGCGAGATCGCGGTGTACAAGCGACTGCACGCGCTCCGCATTCGCGACCCGCAACGCGAGCATGAGATCATCGACGATCGGTGTCGTCGCGCCGAAGAGATGGGGTTACCGCGTGGGGAGATGGAGTCGCTGTTCCGCGTGCTCATGCGGGCGAGCCGCGATCATCAGGCGTCGTTGCGCGCAGAGCTGCCATACTCGACGCCCTCTCGCACCGTGGCCGTGATTGGCGGCCATGGCGGGATGGGAACCATCATGGCGCGTCTGTTCGGGGACCTCGGGCATCAGGTGATCATCTCCGACCTCGACACGCCGCTCGGCGCCGAGGATGCGGCCTCGGTGGCCGACGTGGTGGTGGTGAGCGTGCCGATCGACGTCACCGAGGACGTGATTCGCACGGTGGGGCCGCGAGTCCGCCCGGACGCGCTACTCATGGATGTCACGAGCATCAAGCACGCGCCGGTGGCCGCAATGCTCGAGTCCACCCGGGCGAGCGTCGTGGGCACGCACCCGATGTTCGGCCCGAACGTGCATTCGCTCCAGGGGCAGCGCGTCGTCGTGTGTCGCGCGCGTGGTGACGAGTGGGCCGACTGGGTGACGCGGATGTTGCAGGCGCGCGGGTTGACGGTGCAGGAATCCAGCCCCGAGCATCACGATCGCGTGATGGCAGTCGTCCAGGTACTCACCCATTTCCAGACTCAGGTCCTTGGCCTGACGCTGGCGCGGTCGGGCACGGCGCTGGAGGAGACGTTGCGCTTCACGTCGCCGGCGTATCTGATGGAGCTGTACGTGACGGCCCGGCATTTCGATCAGTCGCCCGATCTCTACGGGCCGATCGAGATGCGCAATCCGGCCGTACCGCAGGTGACGTCGGGCTTCCAGTCGGCGGCGCGCGAGGTGACGGACATCCTGGTGGCGGGCGACCGCGAGCGTTTCCGCGCGCTGTTCGAGGAGGTGCGCGGGTTCTTCGGTCCATTCACGCACGAGGCGCTCGAGCAGTCCAGCTTCCTGATCGACAGGCTCGTGGAGCGCCTGTGATTGGTTGGGGCGTTGATTTGCTTCGTTAGGACTCTGACCCCCAATCCATCAGTTCAGCGCGGCATCGGGGCGGGACGTGAAGGAAAGCTCTCGCAGTATGGCACGGAGCGCCGGCCTCGGTCCGAACGGCGATGTCGCGGAAAAGGCCGAAACGGCCGGATGACGGCTCTGCATGGACGCCGCGTCGCGCGAGGGCATGGCCTCCGACATCCAGAACGGACGGGGAGAACGGATGAAAGGATGAGAGGGATGAGAGGGATCGCTCCTCCTCGGGACGCGCCCTCGCGCCCGGGCCGTGAACTGACGGGGGAACGACTCTCAGGGTGAGTGGCGTCCCAAGGGAGCCGTTCCCCGTCATTCAGGTTCCGGCGGTAGGAGCTTTCACTCGCTGAGGATGATGTCGCTCATCCCCTCATCCGTTCCCCTCTCTCTTCTGGATGCCGAACCGCTTCGAGGTCCGTCCCATCATCCGGCCGTTTCGGCCCTCTCCGCGTCATCGCCCTGCCGACCGGCCCTGGCGTGACGGACCTGAA
>DASURJ010000399.1:0-7181 GCA_036280115.1 Gemmatimonadaceae bacterium | reverse complement strand
ACGTCGTCCCAGTTGCCGACGTACGACACGATGACGTTGATGCGCGGGTTCACCGACCGCGCCCCGGCCGCGTATGCCTCGAAGCTCCGCTTCACCGGGGGGAGCTCGGTTCCCCCAATGGCGCCGATCCTGGCGGTCGTCGTCATGCCGGCTGCCAGGATACCGGCAAGGTACGACGCCTCCTCGAACGCGAACTGGATGCCCGCGACGTTTGCGCGGACGGTGTTGCCAGATGTGGTTACGTAGATCGTCTTCGGAAACTCGGGGCCAACGCGCACGGCGGCGTCCTGAAACTCGAACCCATGGCCAAAGACGAGGTCGTACCCCTGCGCACCGTACTGACGGAAGTTCTCCTCGAATTCCGCGGGTGTCTTCGTCTGTACGTGGCTGACCTGCGCGTCGAGCGAATCGCGGATCGCCAAGAGCCCGTCATACGCACCGCCGTTCCACGAGCGGTCCGATATTGGCCCCGGCGTCAACAAGGCCACCCGGAACCGGCCGGCGGCACGCGTGGAATCCGCACTGCCATTATCCGATCCGGCGGCACAGCCGATGGCGGTATAAAGCGCCAGCAAACAGAGCGACTGCGCAGCGCGTCGTCGCGTGGTCGTTGAACTCATGTCGTGGCGGCCAGTTCGCGGCGGGTCGACTGCCCTAACTAACCGCACCGAGGTGTCTCGCGCCACCCCAACGGCGCGAGACGGCGTCAGAGGGCGTCAGTGCAACGCCCGAAGTGGTGCGGTCGATTCGTTCCCACTCTCGCGAGACTCCCGGGCGCCGTCGCGACCGTGCTGACCGGCACCCCGGACAGCGTCTTCGCCCATGCGAACGGTGCCGTTTATGACTCCGCCTTCGAGAACGACGATGCTCTTCGTATGGATATCGCCCTGTACGCTCGACGTCCCCTGAATCTCGACGCGCTCGTCCGCGATGATCGTGCCGACGACGACGCCGCCAATCACGACCTCGTGCGCGCGGATATCCCCGTGCACGGTTCCCTGACGGCCGAGCAACAGCTGGCGCGCGCCGCGGATGGCCCCTTCGACCATCCCTTCGATCTTCACGACCCCCGTACTCTCGATGTCGCCCACGATCTTCATGCCCGCGGCGATCACGGACAAACCAGCTTCGGGAGGCGGCGAATCAGTGCGCATCGGAACCTTCTCTGTTGTCGGCTTCGTGAAGATCGACATTGCGGGTACCTACAGCGGGTAACGGGCGAGGCAGGACGTCGCCGGCGTGGCGAATAAACGCGACACGCTAGCGGACGGTCGCTGCGGTCGTGTCGCGGGCGGGAGCGGTGCCCGCGGGTGGAGTTGGCGATGCCGGGAAGGCGGGTTGGTTCACGTTAGGCGTTGCCGCCGCTGGCGCTGGCGTGGCGGACCGCGTCGGAGCTGGCTCGGTGTTCCCACGCGGGGGTGTGTTGCCTGCGGCGAGCATCTGTCGCACCTGCTCGTACCGGCCGTGCATGCGCGAGAGCGCGACCTGCAGCGAGTCGATGCGTCGGTTGTCGCGTTCCAGCTCCGCGATGCGCTCGGACAAGAGCGGCACGCGAACACTCTGCACGGCGAACAGGAGCCACGTGCAGAAGAATACAGCCGCGATGCTGAGCCCGACGCGCGAGCCTAACACGCGAAGGAGCGCGACCTGGCGCTCGGTGAGCACGATGGTTCGGTTGGCGAGTCCCGTCTCCCGCTGGACCTGGATGATCATGGACCCCGCATGCGGCGTGTAGATGTTGCCGTACCCGTGTCGAATGCGGTTCATGAATCCGGGTCGCATCAGAGGTCCTCGTTATGTCCCGTAATCAGCTCGATGAGGCGATTCAGGTCGTCCGCGGAGTAGAACGCGATCCGTAGCTCGCCGCGGTCCTTCTCGCTGATCTCGAGCGTCACGTCTGTCTGGAGCCGCCGCCTCAGGCGGTCGGTCAGTCGGCGCACCTCGGCCGCCCGTGCTGGAGATGGTTTCTCCGGCGAAGCGGCATTCGGTTGACGCGCCGGGGTGGTCCGCTGTTTCACGATGCGCTCGACATCGCGCACAGAAAGGCTTTTCGCGACTGTTTCTCGCGCGACGTCGACCATCATTCGCTCGTTCGGAAGCGCAAGGAGCGCCCGCGCGTGTCCGACGGTAAGGTGGCCGTCCTGCAGCATGCGACGGACCGATGCTGGTAAGTTCAATAGTCGCAATGAGTTAGCGACGGTCGATCGGTCCTTGCCGACAACGTTCGCGACATCCTGCTGGGTTAGCGCGAACTCGGCGATCAGCCGGGCGTACCCCTCGGCCTCCTCGATCGGGTTGAGGTCCGCCCGCTGCAGGTTCTCGACGAGAGCAAGGGTGAGGAGCGCGCGGTCGTCAAAGTCCTTGACGATCGCGGGGATCTCCGTCCATCCGAGGCGAGTCGCAGCACGGAGGCGTCGCTCACCGGCGACGAGCTCGTAGTGGTCGTCGACAGCACGGACCGTGATCGGTTGCAGTAGCCCCGTCTCGCGAAGGCTGGCCTCCAGTTGCGCCAGGTCGGCTTCGTGGAATTCTCGCCGCGGCTGGAATGGGTTCGGTCGGATCCGTGAGATGGATAAGGTGCGGAGCGGGGACTCCGGGCCGATCGTGGCCGGACCGACGGCAGCGCTGGACGTCGGCGTCGCGCCGATCAGCGCTTCCAGTCCGCGGCCGAGACGCCGTGGTTTGTCAGCCATGAAAATGACGTGGGTGGGGTGCGGTCCCGCTCACGCGGGTCCGGGAGTTAAGGGGCTGACCAGGATTTCGGGCGCGGGATTCGGTGTGGACGGGTTCCGCGCAATGAGTTCTTTGGCGACGCTCAGGTAGGACTGCGCGCCGATGGATGCCACGTCGTACAGGATGATCGGCTTCCCGAAGCTCGGTGCTTCGGCGAGGCGGATGTTGCGGGGAATGACGGTTTCGAAGACCTGGTTCCCGAAGTACTCGCGGGCGTCCGCGGCCACTTGTCGGGACAGGTTGAGTCGGGCGTCGTACATGGTGAGCAGTACTCCCTCGACGGTGAGCGATTCGTTGAGGCTTCGCTGGACGAGGTGGACGGTGTTCAGCAGCTGGGATAGTCCCTCGAGAGCGTAGTACTCACACTGTACCGGAATGAGAATCGAATCAGCGGCCGCGAGCATGTTGACGGTGATCAGGCCCAGAGACGGCGGGCAATCGATCAAGATGAAGTCGTATCGCTCTCTGATGGCATCGAGGGCCGACCGCATGGCGCGCTCGCGGTCCGGCTGATCGACCATCTCGACTTCGGCGGCGGCGAGATCAGGCGTCGCGGGTGCGACGTCGAGGTGTTTGAACTGGATTGCCGTCTGGATTACCTCGTCCATCCCGGCGGATCCGATCAGGACATCGTAGACGGTCTTGGTGAGCGCTTCGCGGGGGAGACCGATGCCGCTCGAGGCATTGCCTTGCGGGTCGCCGTCTACAAGGAGCGTCCGTTGCTCGGCAACGGCCAAGCTCGCTGCAAGGTTGACGGCAGTGGTGGTCTTTCCTACCCCGCCCTTTTGGTTGGCGATTGCGACGACTTTAGCCACTGCTCATTGTCTGTGCGGGTGCCGAGGGCTCGCGGGGGCGAAATATACGGACAGCTTCCCCGTGGCGGCAGCAGAATGTTTCACGTGAAACGAGTCGCGGACACGGCTGGGTCGCACCGATCTCGAGGGCTGGGTCATCGTCCGCATCGCCCGCCCTGCGACGATATTTGTCCTCCCCTACCCCGACTGTATGCCCACACGCAAAGCGGGAGGCGGCGTTTGCCGCCGGGGCTAAGGTCGAGGGTGACCGTTCAAGGGCGACCGCTCCATGAGCTGCCTCGACAGCGTAGTAGAGCTCGCAACCGATACCTTCGCTTCAGTGCGTCGGCGGTCGGTCTCAAGACTATGGTCGGGCTAGCGGTCGCGGTCGTCCTTCACGGACTCCAGTATCCCAGCTCCAACCCCCCCCGACGTTCGCGTTTCACGTGAAACACGCGCCGCTCCCCCCGCAAGCTCGGCTGTCAGTCACGTGAGGGGAAGTGGTCGAACCTATAGAATCCGGGCTTGGTCACGGTCTGCTCATCGGGACGCTCCCACGAACCGCCATCGCGCCGACACGAACACGGTAATGGTCTGCTCGCCAGGGTCGATCGGCGTCGTCGTATCCGCAGCGGTTGCTCGCACCGCCATGTCTTCGCCGTAGAAGGGACGGACGGGCCCGGAAGTGCTGATCTCGATCAGTTCCCCCAGTGAACCACCGGCCGCGCGAGCGATCGCCTCCGCATCCGCTCGGGCCTTCGAAACCGCATCCGCCAATGCCAACCGCCGAGCTTCGTCCGCCCGCGAACTGTGGAACCGAAGTGAGCTCACCACGTTTGCTCCCGCCCCGAGCGCCGCGTCAATCAGCGTACCGACCTGATCAATTCGTCGCACCTCGGCCTGAACCATATTGCGAGCTACATATCCGATCACCCGAGACTCCTTACCGTCGTGTCTCATCTCCGGGGTAACCGAGTACCCAGTCGTCGACAGTTGACCCTCCGCGAGCCCCGATTTCCGCAACGTGTCGAGCACCGCGCGCTGTCGTTGCGCGTTGTCCGCGCCGGCACGTGCGGCGGTCGATGCCCGAGTTTCCACCGCAAAAAGAATCGTTGCCCGATCCGGCTGTACGCGAGCCTCGCCGGTCGCGCTCGTCGAGATCTGTGGAACCACAGGCTGCGACTGCGTCGCGGGCGTCTGAGCTGTTAAAGAATTGGCCGTCATCAGGGCGGCCGCCAGCAATACCCATCTCATAAACGTCCTCTCCTGTTCCTGTAGCGTCGCTGGACCGCGCGGCCGCGCGGGCACGCACAATAAGTATGGAACTGATACTAAATCACTCGATCGGCTGAGCGCCAACGCCCCTTGTCAACGCCCCTTGTCAACGCCCCTTGATGGGAGACGTGCCGGACCCGTCGTCTTGCACACCAAATCCGTGCCCCGAGGACCGGCTGACGGCGAGTCGCGGGCGGCGCGACTTCGCGTCCCTGCACCGGACCGTACGCCCGTGCTGTGGCGTGCCCTGCCCTGCCTAACGCGAGGTCACTCGGGACGCATCCATACCGCCAGGACCGAATCTCGCCGCAGCGGAAAGAACCTGACGGGCGCGCCGGCGTCGCTCGTGAGTGGCCGCATGAGGTAGACCGGGCGTTCGGGATACCGCTGCAGGAGCATGACGTTCCGCTCGTGCATGTCGCGCGCGTACACGTTGTGTCCCCAGTCGGCGGCAAGCAGGGGTGCGAGAATCGAGAACCCGCTGCGATCGTCTTCGATGCGCTGCACGCAGCGCGGCGAATACACGGTGCCAGGCAGGTAGCGCTCCGTGAGGTCGGGTGAGAACGGCGACTTCACGACCCGGGCCGAGTCAGCAAGCGCCGGCACCAGCGCGCGGAGCGCGGCCGAGTCACGAATGCCGGCGCGCTCCAGCGCGTCGATGCGCTGCTCGAGCACACACGCGTCCACCTTCCCGTAAAGCAACTCCGCTTCGCTCCGCGGCACGCCCAGCGCCCAGAGCCGCGCCATGAGTTGCGTGCCCCAGCTCTCGCGGACGAAAATGATCGCGTTGTCGATGCCGGCGTCGCGGGCCGCCGCGACGTGATCGAGGCGCATTGGCACGAACGCCTGCGCGTAGTCGCGCGCCCGTGCGGGGACCGAGACCGTGAGCGCGAGAGTTGCCGCGACGCCGTACGCGTACCAGGTCGCGCGGTAGGGCAGGCCGTCGCCGACGCGGTCCCGCACGAGGCCGGGCAACCGCGCCGTCCACAGCGCGAGCATCGGCACGAGCGCGAACACGAACCGGGGCCCGAAGATGAACCCGTCGTGCCAGTAGGCGAAATACAACCCGACGACGAGCAGCGCACTGACGAGCAGGTAGCGATCGAACGCATCCAGTCGTCGCGTTAGGCCTAACGCGGCGATGCACGGGACGAGCGACGGCAATGAGCTCTCGAACAGGTACGTCTGCAGCCTCAGGAAATACAGGTTCACGAGCTCGAGACCGCGCGCGGGCGTGTGGGCGAACCCCCATGGCGCGCGATGAAACCCCAGGTCGTGACTGCGCCCCCAGAGCACCTGGTAGCCGAACAACAACGGATCACCGGTCGTGGCGACGTTCACCCACATCATCGCCCCGACCGGAATCGCGACGCCCACACCGGCGGCAAGTACGTCGTGCCATCGCGCGCGCTCGCGCACGGCCTTCACAACGTACCAGACACCGGCCGGCAAGGCGAACGCGAATGCATCGACCGGGCGGATGGTAGCCGCGCAACCGAGCGCCAGGCCATTGACGAATGCGGCCCGCCGGCGCGGACCATCGGCGGACATCACGCGGGCCATCGCGGCCATGGCGATGACGAGCCACATCAGCGCCGGGACGTGGTTCATGTGCGACCCCGCCATGAACACCACGAACGGCGACAGGCCGAACAGGACGACCGCACCGACCGCGACGCCGAGTCGGGGCTCAACGACACGCAGGTACGACCAGAACGCGGCGACCGCGATCGCACCGCACAACGGGCCCACAAGCCACGGAACACCGACCCAAACCCCGACCATCAGCAGCGTCGGCCAACCCGGCGGAAACTGCCCGTAGTACCGGCCGTCGACGTCGACCATGTTCAGCAGACTGTAATGCTCGGGCACGGGCCCGACGGATTCCCAGAGCCTGCCGTTCGCGTACATGCGTGCCTGGACCAGCTGCACCAGCTCGTCGATCGTAATCGGTACGCGCGAAAAAACCGACGTGGCAACGAAGGCGTAGACCGCACCACAGGCGAGCGACAGCATGATCCCGAACGCCACGGGATGTTCGTGAGCCCCGGCGATGAACGAATCCGCCGCGCCCGCACGCCACACCCCGTTCACTCGCCGTGATACGATCGCCGCGACCACAGCCACGCCCAGCACGATCGCGCTCCCACTCAACCACTCGACGGTGACGATGGAATACCACGGCGATGCGTGACCTGCGGGTATCCAGTTGGCGATCGGTAACAGCGCGAGCACGGCGATCACCGTCGCGGTGGCGACGGCGAACGCTCGATTCGACGGTGAGGGAGACGAGTTGGAGACACTCACGCGTGGGCGGGCCGAAGGGACCTGCGCTTCAGCCGCGCGGCCGAAGCGGCAGCCTAGGTCACGCGGTCGGCG
>DASURJ010000398.1:0-14320 GCA_036280115.1 Gemmatimonadaceae bacterium | reverse complement strand
TTGCCCGCCGGGCGGCGGGCAAACGATGATATTCGACTCTGACCCCAATTCGCCGCCGATGAAGCTCTTTGTACCCGCCGTCGTAGTGATGCTTGCGTGTCGGCCCCAGTCGGTCTCATCGGTCGAACCCGACCACACTGCGCGGTGGTGGAAGGGCAACACCCACACGCATACGCTCTGGAGCGACGGCGACGACTTCCCCGACATGGTCGCCGACTGGTACAAGCAGCGCGGCTACCACTTCCTCTCGATCACCGACCACAACACGCTCGCGACCGAGGAGCGATGGTGGCGGGTGCCGGCCACGGGGATCGGACGCGAGGCGTACGACAAATACCGGGCGCGGTTTGGCGCCAGGGTCCACGAGCGCCGTGCGGGTGACACGGTATCGGTGCGCTTGCGGCGCCTGTCGGAGTACGGCCCGGAGCTCGAGGAGCCCGGACGCTTCCTGCTCGTTCCCGGCGAGGAGGTGACGCAGTACCTCGACCGTCGTGCGGCCCACATGAACGTACTCAACGTGGCCGAGGTCATTCCGGCGCAGCAGGGTGCCTCGCTCGTCGAGATCTTCCGGCGCGACCTCGAGCTCGTTCGCGAGCAGGAGCAGCGCACCGGCCGTGAGATCAACGCCGTCCTGAACCACCCGAACTTCATCTGGAGTCAGACCGCCGAGGATCTTCTCGAGCTGCCGGCGCTCAGGTTCTTCGAGGTCTACAACGGCCATCCGCTCGTGAACATCCAGGGCGATTCGCTTCATGCATCGAACGAGCGCATCTGGGACATCGTTCTCACCCGTCGGTTCTCGTCGGACGGTGGGCCACTCTACGGGGTGGCAACGGATGACTCACACGATTACCACCGCATCGGGAGCGATCAACGCAATTCGGGGCGCGGGTGGATCGTCGTGCGCGCGACCGAGCTTCAGGCGGACTCGCTCATGGCAGCGATGCAGCGCGGCGACTTCTACGCGTCGAACGGGGTCGAGCTCACCGACGTGCGTCGCGACGGGAACCGGCTCGCTCTGACGATTGCCGGCGCACCCGGCGTTACCTACACGACGCAGTTCATCGGCACGCGGCGCGGCTGGGACACGACCACTGTGGCGTTACGCGATTCGGCGGGCCGCCCGGTCACGCGCCGCTACAGCGGCGACGTTGGCGCCGTGCTGGCCGAAGCCCGTGGTACGACGCCGAGCTACACGATGCGGGGCGATGAGCTGTACGTACGCGCACGTGTCGTCTCCTCGCGCGCGAAGCCTAACGCCTCGTACTCAGGGGAGATGGAGATGGCCTGGACGCAGCCGGTCCCCAATTACCGCGCGTCGGCGTACAAGCGGCGCAGCAAACGGATCTGACCGGCGTGGTAGACGTCGTGCAGCGCCAGCCCGTGCACTTCCTGCGCAAGCGTGAACCGGCTCTGTAACCGCTTCTCCCGCAGACGCTTCTCCGGAACACGCCGGCACACCTCGAGGAGGGTGGCGTGCCAGCCGTCCAGCAACTGCTGATCGGCGCGCCAGGCTTTCGCGTCCGTCACTTCCGGTAGCCGGGGGAACCACGACTTCGAGAGTTTTCGGCCGAACTCTCGCTCCACGTCGGGCTCGAGTCGCGTGGCGACCAGATACTTCCCGTACGCGGTGTGGGTCACGAGCTCCCAGATCGAGTTGCGTCCCTTGCCGGGTCGCCACAGCGCCTCGTCCACCTTCACGCCCTTGATGGAGGAGCGAAGCGTTGGCCCGTGCCACGCCGGTCCCTCGAAGGCTTCGGTGAGGGCGTCGAGGAGAAACGCGCGATCGATGACGCTCATCGGGGGAAACCGGGGTGGATGCGTGCGGCGACGAAGATAGGGACGCGCCGGAGCGCCTGCTAGCCGATCGCACACGGCGTCGGGCCGGCCAGCGCGGGGGCGACGCCTCAGGTGAGCGGCTTCACCATCCGAATGAGCCGGACCGGGCGTTTCGTTCGTGTCGGATCCGGATACGGGATGGCTCCGGTCGGTGTAAACCCGAGTGCGGCGTAGAAGCCGGGCAACTCAACTCTGAGGTCCACGACGTCGATCTCGAGCACCTGGCAAGCCGCCGCCCGGCAGTACGTCTCCGCCGCGTGCACGAGCCGGCGGCCGAGCCCGAGTCCCTGATGCGCAGGATCGACCGAGAGCATGGCGAAGTACCCGCGTGGGCCGCGTGTCTCGACGTACACCGCTCCAACCAGCCGCCCGCGACCGGCCGCCGCATCGTCGAGCACGAGGAACGCTGCGTTAGGCAGCGCGAGCCGCTCACGAACATCCGCGTCGCTCGTGCGCTGGTCGAGGAACAGGTCCGCCTCGACCTGGTACGCGAGGTTGATGACGCGGACGAGCTCCGCGGTGTCGGCGGGCGTGGCGGGGCGGGGGTTCATGCGCGGTGGACGTGGGGAGCGCCGAAACTTACGCCCACCGGCCACCGCCGTGCGGTGCCAACCGCGCGGCGTTAGCTTCACAGATCGGCAACCGGAGGTCACGACGATGTGCCGCAACATCAAAGTGCTCGCCAACTTCGAGCCACCCGCCACGACCGATGAAGTTCGGGCGTCGGCGCTACAGTTCGTGCGCAAGCTCAGTGGGACGACGAAACCGTCGAAGGCGAACGAGGAGGCGTTCAACAGGGCGGTGGACGAAGTCACCGCTGCCGCACACCGCCTGCTCGACTCGCTTGTCACGACCGCACCGCCGAGAAATCGCGTGATCGAAGCGCAGAAGGCTCGCGAGCGCGCGATCAAGCGCGGACGGCCGGTGGCGCGCGCCGTTCCTGTCTCACCGCAGAGCTGAGGGATCTGCGAACGATCCGGTACTTTCCCGGCATTCGCGTCACGCAACGGCGCCTTCGTCATTTGCGTGCCTAACGCATGGAGCCCGCGAGGAGCGACGCCGGGGCGGCGATCACCACAACGCGCGCGACGCGATCGACCCACTGGATCGGGACGCGGTCTCGGCGCTGCAGGCGACGCCTGGCGACGCCAGGTTGCTCACCAGCCTCCACGTTTGGCGACTTCGCGTGTACCTCGGGTCCACGCCGCGCGGGCCGTCCCGACGTACTCCCGCCGAGCGGCCGGGTCAGGGCAACCGAGGAGAGGACGAGCACGGCCGCCGCGGCCGTGCCGAGCGTGATCGCCATATCGCCCATCGCCGCGGCCAGCGCGACGGCAACGACGGGATTCACGAACGCGTACGTCCCGACCGCCGCCGGCGTCGTGACCTGCAACAGCCACGTGTACGCGGCGAAGCCGAGGACCGTGCCCCCGATCACCAGGAACGCGAGCGCCCACGCGGCGCGCGGCGTGAGCGCCGATGGGTCCCATCGTCCGAGGTCTCCGGTCACGAGCGCGAGAAGCGTGACCACGACCGCTCCCACGGCGAGCTGCATCGTGGTTGACTGCACTGCTGATGCTGGGCGCGCGCCATCACGCGCGACGATCGACCCTGCCGCCCACGCGAGGGCGCAAACGAGCAGCACCACGCGCGGGAGGGTGTTCCCGTTCCACGTAGCGGCGTCGAACGCGAGCACCGCGACACCGGCCATACCAAGACCCAGCCCGGCCATCACGCGACGACTCGGCGCGCGCCGCTGCATGCCGGCCGTGAGGACGACGAGCCAGAGCGGGATCGTGGTCATGAGAAGCGCCGTCTCGCCCGAGTCGACCCACTGTTCTGCCCACGCCATCGCACTGTGTCCGCCAACGAACAGGAACACGCCGGCGACGCCAGCCGTGCGCCACTGCGCGAGTGACGTCGGCTCCCAGTTCCCATGCGCGGCGAGCCAGGCGTAGAGGATGGCGGCACCGAAGAGGCAGCGCACGCTGATCACGATCAGCGGAGGCACCCCGTCCAGCACGGCGTACCGGATGGCGAGGAAGGTGACGCCCCAGAAGAGGTAGACGGCGCCGAAGGCCGCGCCCAGCGCGAGACTCGAGGGGCGCGGCAGCGCTCCGGAAAGGCCCGCGCTCGTCATGGGGCCGCCGGCGACGGGGCGTCCACACGGGCGACGGCATCGTAGTGGTCGACCGTGAGGTCGCGCCTAACGAGAAAGCGGTCATCCGCCGGGTAGAACACGGCACGCGTCGGGTCCGGTCCGGCGAACCGCGCCACGGCCTCCATGGACTGCCAGAACGAGACGACGAGCACTTCGGTCAGCGGCCCCGCCGTAGCGTCGTCGTCGACGGGCCGCTGCAGCACGAGCGCGCCAAGGTTACCCTCGGTCGCGGCATAGTCACGGAGGCCGGTGGCCTCGACGTAGGCGGCGTAGGCGGCCGCATCCGCAGCGCGTGTAGCGCCGCGCCAGGTACGAACGATCATGGGTGAGCCCTCGAGCGGAACACAGGTACACCGGTATCATGCCATATACTGGTGAACGGTATCCGTCCCGGCTACACCTGTCAACAGGCGCATACTGGTGTACGCGAGGCGATGGGCGTCGACTCCCGGCGCCCCGAACGCTAGCGGGCCGGCTCGCGCCTAACGACCGCGGCATAGAGGATGCCGCTGTACCGCGACGGACGCGTGGCCAGCAGCACCGGGGCCGACAGCCCGGCCTCCCGTGCCACGGCCGCGAGCGCGCTCCGGTCGATCGGATACGGCACCCACCGGTTCGCTCGGCGGCGCTCGTACTCGACCACCACGATCGGACACCCGGGACCCGCCAGACCCGCGATCCGCTCGAGCACGGGAGCCTGCCTCTCGTAGGGCACGAAATGCAGGGCGTTCGCGACCACGACCCCGTCGAGCTCCGGCAACGCGAGGCCGGTCGCGAAATCGCCCACGGAGGGACGCACCTCCGCCGCGTCGGATGCGCCGCCCCGCGTCAACGCGCGCTCGAGCTCGCGAACCGCCGCCGCGTCCCGGTCGACGGCATACACAACACCGCCGGGGCCGAGGAGCGACGCGAGCGCTCGACTGAACGTGCCCGCACCGGCACCGAGATCCGCCCACATCCCACCCGGCGTCGTTACCGCGCCCTCGATGAGGGCAATCGCCTCGTCGTGAGTCACCGCAAAAAAGTCTAAATGGACTATTAATTGCAGAAAATACTGGACAAATAGCGATCAGAGCCGCGCGACGCTGCGGGTCCTCGCCATGACAAGACCGATCTCCAACCGAGCCTGACACGGGCCCGGGTGAGGAGGCAATCCGACATGCAACGCCTCAGGTACGCACTGGCCCTCGTCTGCGGCACGCTCGCCTGTAGCGGCGACGACAGCCCGACGGTCGCACCGACCTCCGTGGAGCCACCGACGGCGGCAACGACGTCGATGAGCCCAGCGCTCATCGCGGAAGGGAAGGCGATCTTCCGGTTCGACACGTTCGGAGACGAGACGTTCTGGACCGACACCCTCCGGATGCACGAGGTGATCCGGACGTCGGTAGATCCGAACACAGCGCTGTCGGTTGGCCTCAAGGTCGATGTCGATGCGCTTCCGGACGCGGTGAAGGCCGGCATCCTGGACGGCACCGTGAAGCTCGATGACCCCGCGACGACCGTCGCGCTCCTCGGCTTGAATGCAGTTGTGGGAGTCGTCGGCCAGGTCGACCCGGCAACGAACACGCTGACGCGTGTCGGGATCACCTGTGCGCTCTGCCACTCGACGGTCGACAACTCGTTCGCGAACGGGATCGGAAGGCGTCTCGACGGCTGGCCCAACCGGACGCTCGACGTCGGCGCGATCGTCGCACTCTCGCCGGCCCTCACCCCAGCGCAGTTCGCGGTCTACAGCTCGTGGGAGCCGGGCATGTACGACCCGCGCTTCAACATCGACGGATTGAACATTCCGGTCGTCCTGCCGCCCGCGTTCGGTCTCCGGCATGTCAAGCAAGAGATCTACACTGGGGACGGCCCCGTCTCGTACTGGAACGCGTACGTCGCCATCACGCAGATGCATGGCCACGGCCGGTTCGTCGACCCGCGTATCGGCGTGAGCATAGACAACCGGCCCGACGGGGTTGACCGCGTGTCGTCGAAGCTCGAGCCGTTGCGCGCCTATCAGCTGAGCCTCGACGCGCCCGAGGCGAGGCCGGGGACGTACGACGCAACCGCGGCACGGCGGGGCAAGGCGGTGTTCAACGGCGTCGCCAAATGTACGAGCTGTCACCTCGGTGGCGCGCTCACCGACGTGAACGCCAATCGACTTCATCGCGCCGAAGAGGTGGGGCAAGACCCCGCGTATGCGCTGCGCAGCGCGACGAAGCTGTTCCGGACGACGCCGCTCCGGGGTCTGTGGAACCCGCCGCTTCTCATGGGACCATACTTCCACGATGGCAGCGCACCGACACTCGAGGCAGTGGTCGATCACTACGTCCGGGTGCTCCCGCTGAGTCTGACGGCACGCCAGAAGGCCGATCTCGTGGAGTACCTCAAGACGCTCTAGTGATGCTGGGGCCGGGGGCTGCTCGCTGCGGGTGCAGCCCCAGTTCCCGCCCCCAGCTGAGGAGGTCAGCCGCCTGAACCCTGCCCTCGGCCAGACGATCCGGTTGTCCTCCGCCCGGATCATCTTGTCACCCTCGCGTTGTGACTGTCCCGCGTTCCGGGCAGCGTGCGACACAACCGCTGCGAGGAACTGTGATCGGATTGGGCCGAATGGTGTCGCGGCGCGCCTGCACCGCCGGACTGGGTACCACCGCGGGTGCGTTGCTTCTGGTAGCGTGTCTCGGGACGAGCGGAGTCGCGGGGCCAACGCTCCTCGGCGACGGGACGCGCGTCCTGTTCGTGGGGAACAGCCTCACGTACGTGAACGACGTTCCGGGCATCCTGCAGGCGCTCGCCGACTCAGCGGGCGGCGAGCGGCTCGCCGTCGCAAGCAGGGCGCTGCCGAACTACGCGCTCATCGACCACTGGACCGAAGGCGTGGTGCAGGGCGAGATCGCGAAGGGCGGTTGGGCGTGGGTCGTGATGCAGCAGGGGTGGACGCCCGCGGGCGTGTACCGGGATACGCTTCGCCTCGCGACCCGGAACTTCGGCGCCGAGATCGCGAAGATCGGGGCGACGCCGGCGCTGTACCAGACGTGGCCGCCGAGCAACCGTCGCGGGGACTTTCCGGGCTCGATCGAGTCGTACGAGCTGGCGGCAGCGGATGTCAGTGGCGTGCTGTTCCCCGTGGCGCGCGCCTGGCTCGCGGCTTGGGAGCGGGACCCGACGCTGCAGCTCTACTCGGACGGCCTGCACGCGTCGCCGGCCGGGTCGTACCTCGCGGCGCTCGTCATGTACGCACGCATCTTCCAGCGCTCCCCGGTCGGGTTGCCCGCGCGGCTCCGAACACGGAGCGGGATGCCACTGGCCCTCGACGCCTCGGTCGCACGAACGCTCCAGGAAGCGGCGGCCTCCGTCACCCTCGGCGCCGAGGGTTCGCGTTAGGCGGATCGGGGTTCGGCCATCGGGGTTCGGGAATCGAAAGGTCGGTGGTCGGTGTGGCTCAGCCCGATACGCGAGCCACGCTGGCGGCTTGCCGTCCCAGAGGTAGGTTTGGGATCGCGATGTGATGAGCAGCGTTCCCTACATCGATGCCTGTCTTCTCGATCACCTTCCGGAACCGATGGCTCGCGCTCCTGGTGGGCATTGTCGTGCTCGGAGCGGGCGCGGCGCTGCTCGTCGTTGGGCTCGCGTTGCTGGCGGCGGTGGCGCTCGCCGGCGGGGTCCTCGGGCTGGCGATCGTCGGGTACCGTAAGCTGCGTGGTATACCGGCGCATCCCCTCCGGACCCCGTCGCATTCCGGGCTGGATCCGTCGCTCGAGGTGTTTCCCGAGCACGAGACCCTGCCGCCGGACGAGACACCGCGGCCGACACCGAACGAGGATCCGCGATGGCTGCCACGTCAGTGAGCACTCCGCATTGGCTCAGAGCGACGGTGTTTGGCGCCACGATCGTGAGTGGCTGCGCGACACCGGATACGGGGCAGGCGCAGCGAACACGGGCGGTAGTCGATTCAGCGAGCGCGGCACCGTCGAATGTCGTTACCATCACGCTGCAAGCGCGCCCCGAGCTGACCGAGAACTCCGCTGCGGCCGCGAGCACGACACAGCCGGGCATCTTCTTCACGGTCAACGACGCGGGTAACCGGCCGCTGCTCTACGCGTTCGACTCGACGGGCGCCGACCGCGGAGCATGGCGCATTACGGGAGCGCGGAACATCGATTGGGAGGCCGCGTCCACCGGACCCTGTTCGCCGAGCGGGCAGTCAGCCGCGCCCGCGTCGAGTTGCGTCTACATCGGTGAGGTGGGAGACAATGATCGAAAGCGCCCGACGCGCGCCATCTACAAGGTTGCCGAACCGCCGGCCCAGGCAGCGGGATTCGTGGGCACCCTGACTCCCACGACCCTCATCTATCGCTATCCCGATCAGCCGCACGACGTGGAGGCGATGTACGTGGCGCCTAACGGCAACACGTTCCTCATCACGAAGCGGCAGTTGCGTGACGACGCGCGGGAGCGGCGCCAGGCGCTCGTCTTCATGCTCCCGGCCAGCGCGTGGACGTCGAACGCGCCAGTCGTGGCCACTCTCGTCGACAGTCTGCCGATCGTCCCCGGCTCGGCGCCCAAGCGGCAGATCACCGACGCCGCGCTTTCGCCCGACGGACGGCTGCTCGCCGTCCGGACGTATCGCGAGGTCTACATCTTCGCCACGGACTCGGCGACCGGACGCGTCGATGGCTCGGTACGTCCCGCCGTCTGCGACATCACCGCGTTCGATCGCTACCAGGGTGAGGGGATTGCCTGGTACGGGCGTCGTGGCACGCTCCTGCTCACCAGTGAAGGACGCCAGTCGCCGATGTACGCCGTCGATTGCCCACTACCGAGCCGACAGTAGCCTCACGGATGCGGGTAGAGCACGAGGAGTCCCGGAACCGGTTCTTCGTTCGTGTGGGCGATGAGGAGGCCGAGCTCGCCTATACACGCCCGGGGCGCGGACTGCTGGACCTCCAGCACACCTACGTCCCCGAGAGCGCGCGGGGGCAAGGCATTGCCGAAGCGCTGGCGACGGCCGCGTTCGAGTACGCCCGGCAGCGCGGCGACCAGGTCATTCCAACCTGCCCGTTCGTCCGGAAGTGGCTCGAGAGCCACCCAGAGGAAGCGTCGCTCGTAGACCGCCGGTTCGCGCCGGTCCAGGACAGGCCACGGGGGTAAACTGGGGCGGGCCGTCCCATCGAGGCGCCGCGCCCCGCTGGCGTATTCCATGGCATCACTGTCATCACTGTCATCACCCGGAGGACTACGGCTCGCATGACATCATCGTCCAGGACGACGTCCTCTACCAGGCGTACTACGACGGCCGCGCGCGCGTGGTGGACGTGTCCGGCGAGCTCCCGGGGCAATCTGTACGACCAGGGACGCGAGATCGCGGCGTTCAAGCCGTACGACCCGAAGGGGTTCACGGCGAACGCGCCGTTCGTGATGAACGCGATGCCGTGGAAGGGGAACGTGCTCTTTACGGACTTCAACTCGGGGTTGTGGTCGGCGAAGTTGGAGCCGAGGCCTACTCCAACGCCTACGGCGTTGGAGTAGGCAGCTATCAGCCATCAGCTATCAGTTATCAGCTCTCAGCTATCAGCTATCAGCAAAGACCAGCTCGGCGTACGGCGCGCCGCGGTCGGGCGGAACGGCGATGAGGCGGAAAGGGCCGAAACGGCCGGATGAGGGGACGCGTCTCGCGCCAGGTCCGGCATCCAGAACGGAGGGGTGAAACGGATGAGGGGGATGAGGGGATGAGCGACATCATCCCACGCAGGTCAAGGCTCCGCTCGCCGGAACGTGACTGAAGGGGGAACGGCTCCCCGGAATGTCACTCGCCCCGGGAGCAGGTCCCCCTCGCTTCACGGCTCCGGAGAGCGGGCGCGTCCCGGACGGGGAGCGATCCCCCTCATCTTCTCATCCCCTCATCCGTTCTCCCCCTCCGTTCTGGATGCCGAAGCGGCGCGACCTCGCGCGACGCGGCGTCGGTGCAAAGCCGTCATCCGGCCGTTTCGGCCCTTCCTGCGCCATCGTAGTTCCGACCGGCCCGAGCGCGCCGCGCCGTACGCCGAGGTGGTCTCTGCTGATAGCTGATGGCTGACACCTGCTAGCTGCCTCCCCCCGCCCTCTGCCGGAAAAGCTCCGCGTCCTCGGGCCGTTTCGCGGCAAAGTGATCCGCCAGCGCGGCGTAGGCCGCGCGAATGTCCGCCGACACCGCTCGAGGGAGTGGCCGCAGGATGTCTGCTGCGCGCGCGAACAGCGAATCGGCTTCGGCGTGCTTTCCACGGCGCGCGAGGATCTGCGCCAAGAGGGCGGCCTGAGCGCCCACCCAGCGGTCACGCGGGTCGTACTCGGTCTCGAGGATCGCCAGCGCCCGGCGAAAATCCGCTTCGGCTTCGCGGTCGCGTCCCTGGGCAGCACGCAGTCGGCCGAGCGCGCTGAGGACGCGCGCCACGCGCCCGTGTCGGGGGCCGACCGTGTGCTCCATGAGGACGAGTGCCTCCCGGTCGATGGCCTCCGCTTCGGCGTAACGGCGCTGGTTGCCCAGTTGTTGGGCCACCAGCCCCATGGCATCGATGGTCATGGGATGGTCCGGCCCCCAGACGCGTCGCTGCACGTCCAACGCTTCGCGCGCGTACGCCTCCGCCTGCGCGTAGTCGCCGCGTCGTTCCGCCACGCCGATGAGCCCGGAGAGCACGCCGAAGATGTTGGGCAACGACGGCTTCGGCTGCCGTCGCAGAATGCCTAACGCCTGCGTGAAGAGGGATTCGGCCGCCGCAGGCTGCGCGCGGTACGACAGCAGAAAGTTCCCGAGGACCATCAGGCTGTTCGCCGTGGCCGCGTGCTCCGGCCCGACGAGGCGCTCGCGAATCGACAGGTTCTCCCGAAGCAGCGCTTCCGCTTCGTCGTACTCGCCGCGACGCGTGATGAAATCGACCAGGGTCGAGTTCGTGCTGGTCACGTCCATGTGCGCCGGGCCCAACGCCGCGCGCTGGATATCGCGCGCCGTCCGAACGAGCGACTCCGCGTGCGTCGCATCCCCCGTCAGGAGCGCCATGTCGGTGAGCGTCAGGGCCACGGTCGGATGGCGCGGGCCGAGGACGCGCTCCTGAATGGCGAGCGCCTCGCGCGCGAGCTGCAGCGCTTCTGCGGTCTTGCCGCGCTGCCGCAGCGTGATCGACAGGTTCGTGAGGGTTGTCGCGACATCGAGATGCGTCTCGCCGAGGTGGGCGCGCCGCAGAGCGAGCGCTCGCCGAAGCATCCGTTCCGCGTCATCGAACCGCCCGAGCTGGTCGTTCACACGACCGAGCGCGTCCAGCATCTGGGCCTGCACGATCGGCTGGGATGCCAGTTCCTCGATGCGCGCCGTGCCCGTCGCGAGGAGGTCTCTTGCGGTCACCTCGTCGCGGGAGGCGCCGGGAGGAGCCGCGGTGCGAAAAAGCCGTACGAGGAACTCGCTCACCTCCGTAGCCTGTGCGAGCGCCTGCTCGGCGCGGTCGCGCTCGCGGCTGGCCACCGCGGCCTGTCGAACGGCAATCGATGCTCCGGTGATCAACGAGACAAGCACGACCGCCGAGGCGAGTGCCGGGATCCGGTGGCGACCGAGAAACTTCCGCGCCCGGTACCACCGCGTCGCATGGTGGGCGAGCACCGGAAGGCCATCGAGATGGCGTTGCACATCCTCCCACATGAGATTCGCCGACCCGTAACGTCGCGCCGATTCCTTTCGTAACGCCATCATGACGATGGCATCGAGGTCACCGTGCAGGCGGCGCCGCAACCGGTCGACGGAAAGTCCACGCGTCGCAGCGATCGTCACCGGAGTGTCCTCGCCGGCGGTCGTGCCGGGTAACCCGTTCGGCTCGCGCCGGCTCGCCGCGACACTCGGGAGTGGCGGCTCACGCTGGACAATGCGTTGAGCCAGCTCGTGCGCTGATCCCCCACCGGTGCGGTGAGGTCGGCGTCCGCAGAGAAGCTCGTACAGGACCACGCCGAGCGTATACACATCGCTTGCCGTCGTCAGCGAGTCCCCGCGCACCTGCTCCGGACTCGCGTACTCCGGCGTCAGGATGCGCCACTCGGTCCGCGTCATCGGCTGCTCGTCGGGCCCGAGCGTCGGGTCGAGCAGCTTCGCGATCCCGAAGTCCAGGAGCTTCACCCGACGCTCCTGCGTCACCAGGATGTTACTCGGCTTGATGTCGCGGTGAATGACCAGGTTCTGGTGCGCGTGATGCACCGCCGCGCAGACCTCCCGGAACAGCAGCAGTCGCTCCTCGATACCGAGACGCTGCTGGTCGCAGTAGGTCGTGATCGGCACACCATCCACGTATTCCATGACCAGATACGGGAGGTGTCCATCGGTCACGCCACCGTCGAGGAGCTGCGCGATGTTCGGATGGTTGAGCGACGCGAGGATCTGGCGTTCGGCGAGAAACCGCCGATGGAGCTCGTCGGCGTCGGGGCTGTTGCGCAGCAGCTTGACCGCGACCTGCCGCCGATACTGACCGTCGGTCCGTTCGGCGAGGTAGACGACACCCATGCCACCGCGTCCCAGCTCGCGCCGCACACGGTAGGGGCCGATCTGTCGGTCGAGGTGCTGACTCGGAACGGCATCGGCGACCGACACGGGAACCTGATCGAGGATACCGTCGCGGTCGTGCGCCCGCAGGAGCGCCTCGACGTCGGCGCGCAACCCCGCCTCGCTGCATTGCACGTTCAGCCATGCGGTGCGCTGCGGCGGTGGCTGGTCGAGGGCGCCTTCGAACAGCTCCTCGATGGCGCGGCGGCGCTGTGGGTCGAGTGGAGGATACGCCATGACGTCAACGCTGCGGTGCCATCGCCGTGCTGTCGGCCCGCACGCGCGCCGCGTCATCCGCGCGCCCTAACGAGTCGTACGCGAGTGCCAGATCGCTCCGCGCGAACTGCACCCAGAGTTGGTCACGTCGCCGCACCGATGCCGCGAGGCGACGCAGCTCCTCGTAGGCGGCGCTGAACACATGATCGAGCGCTGCGCGCGCGTTCGCGGACTCGCCCCGGGACGAATCGGCTCGTGGGTCGCGTGAATGGCCAGCCGGGGTGCCGCGCGTCGCCATGACGGTTTCCGGGGCGGGACTGCACAATGCCGATCGAGCGCGTACTGCGTCCGAACGTCGACGGGCGGCGGGACTGCTGAGCCGCGGTCGCAACGCTACCACGTTGGGTCGTTCTAACGCAACAGCGGCGCGCCATCAAAGCCGGGAAGAAACCCCTCCCGTCACTACGGACGCCTCCACCGGAGAAAGTATGTTCGAACGGCCATCGCCGTGGTGATTCTCCACACGTCAGGCGCCGGTGGCGGACAGTTGACGGCCGAGCCTCGATAACTCCGCGATCAGTGCTTCGACGTCCTGCTGCGTCGTCCGGAAGCTCAGGATGCACACGCGCAGCGCATACACGCTTCGCAGTCGTGTGGATGAGATCATGAAGTGGCCGCCCGCGCTCAACGCCGCGTTCACCCGCTCGTTGAGCGCGTCGAGTGCCGCGGCGTCGTCGAGTCCGCGCGGGTGGACGCGAAAACACACGACACCCAGCTGCGCGGGGGAAAGGACCTCGAGCATCGGCTCGTCGCGAACGAGCGCTTCGGCGTGAAGCGCGAGATCCATCGCGCGGTCGATCTCGGCGCGAATGGCCGCGAGCCCGAAGTAGCGGACGCCAACCCAGACCTTGAGCGCGCGCGCCTCGCGGGTGAGCTGCTCACCGTAGTCGGCGAAGTTCACCCCGTCCTGTCCGGCGGCAACGTCACGTAGATAATCCGGGAGTACCTGGAATGCGGCGCGAAGGCGATCGGGGTTCCGCACGAGCAGCGAACCGCACTCGAACGGCACGAACAGCCACTTATGCGGATCGAGCGCCACGGAGTCGCAGCGCCCGAGTCCCGCGAAAAGCGCCGAGCCGCGTTCGGTCAGAGCCGCGACGCCGCCGTACGCCGCGTCGGCATGGAGCCAGACTTCTTCGGATTCACAGAGGTCGGCCAGCTCGTCGAGCGGATCGACGGCGCCGGTGTTCGTGGTTCCTGCGCTCGCGACGACGGCGAGCGGAATGAGCCCGGCGTCCCGATCGGCGGCCATCGCAGCACGAACGTCTTCGGCACGCAACCGGTAGCGCGCGTCGCTCGCCAGCACCCGCACGTGCGAGCGCGGCACGCCGGCGATCCACCCCGCTCGCAGGGCGGCCGAGTGCGCCTGGTCCGACGCGTAGAGCGTCAGTCGCGCGACGCGGGTGGCGTCGTCGCCGACCACGGCCTCGCGCGCCGCGACGATCGCCGTGAGCGTGGCTCCCGATCCGCCGTTCGTGAGCAGCCCGCCTGTTCCCGCGGGC
>DASURJ010000397.1:0-5497 GCA_036280115.1 Gemmatimonadaceae bacterium | reverse complement strand
GCGCCCGTCGGCGTGCGTGAACACGCGGGCGCGGCCGAGGTTCGGCGAGCAGCCGGCGTTGCCGACCCACAGCGGTCGTGCCTCGCGTTCGTGCAGCACCGTTTCGTACGGCACGTGGCGGTGGCCGTGCAGCACGAGGTCGCAGCGCCCCTGCAGGCGTCGCAAGAGCTCGGGCCCGCGCTCGAGCGCATCGCCGAACGGCAGGCCCCGTGAGAGCTGCGCGAGCACGAGCTCGAGGTCTTCGAGCAGGTGCTTGAGGCGTGTGTCGGTGGCCGCGGCCGGCGAATCCAGAAGCAGGCGCGTCGTCGAGAGCAGCTCGCTCGCCTGGTTCACGAACCGCGCATCGGGCTGGCCGTTGCGAGCGGCCGCGGGAAGCGCCGTCAACAGCGCGGCCGTCTGTCCCAGATACTCGGTCGTCGCCTGACGGTACGGTTCGGCGTTCGCCGTCCAGTAGTCGTAGCGGCCTTCACCAGGCGCCGAGATCTGCGGCGCCATGCCTCGTGACATGCGCCCCACGCTGACGCCGATGAGGAGCGATGCCGCGATTGCCGCCAGCACGATTCCCCACGTAGGTCCGGCCAGCCGGCGGCGGCGTCCAACACGATCCGAGCGGGCCGCACGAGCGGCGCGGCTTGAGATCGCCACGACCGGAGCGCCGAAATGCCGCGCTTCGATCGCATCCCACATCTCCTCGAGCGGGGGCTCGGGCGGGACGCGGTAGCCGCGCAGCGCCTCACGAGTCCGCTCATCCATCTCGTTGTCACTCATCGGTCTCACTCCTTCACGAACGCCGCAAGCGCTTGCCGGAGCCGCCCCCGGGCGTCGAACAACCGGGATTTGCTCGTCCCCTCGGCAATGCCGAGCGACTCGGCGATCTCCGCGTGCGTGTAGCCCTCGATATCGTGCATGATCAGCGTCAGTCTCGTGCCTTCGGGGAGCGCGTCGATCGCTGCAGCGATCCGGCTCCGGAGGTCGGGATCGGCCCGGTGGGACACCGTGCCGATTCCCGGGTCATCGTCGAGCGGCGTTTCGCGCTCGCGCAGTCGTTTCACTTTTCGCATGCCGTTCAGCGTCACCGTGACCGCGATCCGGTGGAGCCACGTCCCGAACGCCGACTCGCCACGAAAGTTGCCGAGCTGGTCGAACGCCCTGACGAACGCGTCCTGCGTGAAGTCCCGAGCCAATTCGACGTCGCCGCAGATCCGATAGACGAGTCGGTGCACCCGGGGTGCGTGCGCCTCGTACAACTGGCGCCCGGCTACCCGGTCCCCGTCGAGGATACGAGCGATCAGGGTTCGCTCGTCCAGCGGCACCGACTCGTCACGAAGGGTCGCGGCTCTTGGCATCGGCTTCGAATGACTAGACACAGGCGCGGGGCAAAGCGTTCGGAACACCGAGAACAACGCTGGATAGCTGTTAGCTGGAACTGGTTGCTGCAGGACTACAAGAACAACGCTGGATAGCTGTTAGCTGGAACTGGTTGCTGCAGGGTGAAAAGCGAGAACCCTCGGGATGCCCCTTTAAGATAGGGAGGCTTCCTGAGGGTTCTGCCGTTAAGACCCTGCAGCAACCAGTTCCAGCTAACAGCCACCAGCGCTGGTTGCAGTTCCCTGTTCCGTGTTCCCTGTTCCCTGGTCCCTATGGTTTTGCGGCTGTCGTCTCGGACGCTGGCGGGATGATCTTGAACATGAACGGCTGCTCCACGAGCTGCCGCACCTTCCGGGAGCGGAGAATCGCCGGGGAGAAACGCATGCCCGGGAGCGCCGCACGAACACTCTGCGCGAATTCCGGGTGCGTCGTGCTGATCACGCGGAACGAGGTGGTGTCGGCCAGGCCAGTCGTGTCCACGACGAACTGAACGTATGCCCCGCCCTCGATCTTGAGCTCGAGCAAGTTCGGCGGGTAAGCGGGCGCGGCACTGTCCGCAAAGCGGGTGACCATCGAATCCACATCCACGGCGGTCGCGACCGTGTCGTAGATCGCGTTGGGGATCAGCTCCTGGGCCGCCTCTTCGGGCGTACCCTCCTCGGGCCCCTTGCCGATGACCGGCACCTCGTTCGTGGATTTCTTGTCGACGATCTTCTGCTCGACACCGCTGCTCCCGGCCTTGTCCCCCTCTTTGAGGAACTGCACGCTCTCCTGCCGCGGCGGAGGCGAGTTCGTCCGGTTCATCGGGACGATGAAGGTGACGCGCTGTTCCGTGTCATCCTCGATGTTCAGCGCCGCGTCTCGAGTCCCGAGGACCGAAGCCGCAATCAGCGCTGCATGGGCGATGACACTAGGAAAGGTTCCCTGGACATAGTGGAATCCTCTCCTGTTCGACTCGAGCAAGAGGCGAAGCATTGGGGCCTCCTACCGCGGTACCGAATGCCCGCGAGCCATGTCCTGAACCGGGCGCTATGAAGTTACAGTATTGTGCCCGGAAAGGTCTCAAGCAAGCCGCGCCGCGTGGCATCATCGCCACATGCGCGGCCGCCCGGTCCATGGTAGCGCACCGACCCCCGGCCACTGAGGCTCGTGTGACGAGCCGTGCATGCGTGGGACGACCGCGAGTAGACGTACGGTGAGTGCTGCAAGAATCGTTTCGACTCCCGGTACGGTCCCTGCGTTTTCGTCCCCCCGACATCGGCGACGAGCACCCCTGGCCGGAGGGCACGAATGAGCAAGCTCCTGCGTGGATTGGCCGCTGGCTACGGCGCAAAGAAGTTGGGCGGCGGCTGCTTCAGCACCGTCCTGATCTTCCTGCTGCTGTGGTGGTTGCTCGGCCACTTCGGCATTTTCCAGTAGCCCGCACACCGGCGCACACCGCTCATTCCCGGCGCGACAGCATCAGCCCCAGCAACTCGCGCACAATCTTCGCGGCGGCCATCGCCGAGATCCCGCTCGGGTCGTTTCTCGGGTTCAGCTCGACCACGTCGGCTCCGGCGATCGGACCACCCAGGGAGCCCGCGGACTGGATCACGTCGAGCAGCTGGCGCACCGAGAGCCCCCCTGGCTCTCGATGGGAGACGCCCGGCGCGAATGCGGGATCGAGCGCGTCAATGTCGACCGAGAGATAGACGGGCCCATCGATGGCGAAGCGCAGGTCACGGGTCTCACGTGGGATCCGACGCATCTCGATCACCTCCACCCCGAACCGCTCCGCCTGCGCTCGCTGATGCGCGTTCATGGTGCGGATGCCGACCTGGATCAGACGGTCCGCGAGCTGCTCCTCCATGATCCGCGCGAACGGACACGCGTGGGAGTACCGGTCGCCTTCGAATGCGTCGTACAGATCCGCGTGCGCATCGACGTGGACGATCGTGAGCCGCGGGACGTGTCCGCGAACCGCGCGGAGCACCGGATACGTGACGGAATGGTCGCCACCCAACGCGACGGGACGCGCGCCGCCGTCCATGAGGCGTGCGATGGCGGCTTCGATCGCGAGTCGTGCGTCGGCCGGGGAACAGTTCGCGAGCGCGAGATCCCCCACGTCCGCGACCGCGCCCTCCTCGCCAATGTCCACGCCGAGCTCCGTCCAGCTGTTGGCGCTCGGACTCCAGAGCGCCTCACGAATGACGGGCGGCGCGTCGGCGGGACCGCGCTGGTACGACGAGCTCGCGTCGTAAGGCAGTCCAATGAGAGTCGGAGTTCCCAGGTTGATCATGCGAGGGCCCGTTCAGGAGGGGTCATCGGTCCTGAGCTCACCAGTCGTGCGCTCCGATCACTCGTGCCGTCAGACAACCTGATGGTGGCCCGAATCCGGGACTGTGATAGCGGCGGCTGTCATTCCGAGCGAGCGCAGCGAGTCGAGGAATCGCGGTCATCCCGACAGGGGGGCCCCCTACCGGGATGACCGCGATTCCTCATCACCCGCTTCGCGGGTACCCGGCTCGGAATGACACGCTATCCGGATTTCGGACGTGCTCTACTGACGTGCTCCCCATAGTCGTCAATCATAGTGGTTTCGATGGGTATGGGCTCGCGGCGGTACGGGTCGAACGGGGCGCGGCCACCGCGAGGCCGACGCGCCCTGATCGAGTGATGCGCCTCACACCGCGCGAACGGCGTCCGCCCCTGTGCCGCCGTGCCGTGCGACGATCCGCCCGAATCCAGGATCCGTTATCGTGGCTCGACCGAGTGCTCACTTTCGACCGGAGCAGGAAGAATGCGTCGGACGGCAACGTTGGCGGTGTTGGGCGGACTCATGATGCTCGGCTCGGCGTGCAGCGGGAACTCGACGGGGAACTCGCTGCCGTCCGAGTCGAACGACGGCGGCACCGGCGGGGGACCCGGCAATGGTGGCGGCGCGGGCGGCGGATCGACGGGCGCGCAGACCGTCTTTCCCGCCGACAACCCCTGGAACACCGACATCTCGGCCGAGCCGGTGGACCCCAACTCGACGACGTTACTCAACAGTTGCGGCGGGGCCGGGCGACGGGTTCATCCCGACTTCGGGACAGTGTGGAACGGCGCGCCTAACGGGATCCCGTACGTCCTCGTGGGCGGGGCGCAGCCGAAGGTTCCCGTGTCGTTCTACTACGACGACGAGAGCGACCCGGGACCGTACCCGATTCCGCCGAACGCGCCCATTGAAGGTGGACCGACCGGCACCGGCGACCGGCACGTCATCGTCATTGACACGCTGAACTGGCGGCTGTACGAGCTGTTCGATGCGCGTCCGGTCAACGGTGGGGCGAGCTGGACCGCCGGGTCGGGCGCGACGTGGGACCTCGGCTCGAACGCCCTGCGTCCGGCCGGGTGGACGTCGGCCGATGCGGCGGGGCTCCCGATCTTCCCGGGACTCGTGCGCTACGACGAGGCGGTCGTGAAAGGCGTGATCAATCATGCCCTGCGGTTCACGTGCCCCACGACTCGTAAGGCTTACGTGCACCCGGCGCGCCACTGGGCGAGCTCGCAGACGAGCAGTGCGTACCCGCCCATGGGCATGCGCGTGCGGCTCAAGGCGAGCGTCGATATCTCGAGTTACCCGCCGGAAGCGCAGGTCATTCTCACGGCGCTCAAGAAGTACGGGATGTTCCTCGCGGATAACGGAAGCGGGATGTTCATCAGCGGAGCGCCGGATGCCCGCTGGAGCGATGAGAACCTCGCCACGCTGCACCGCCTGACGAACGCGGACTTCGAGGTGGTCAGGATGGGAGCGATCGCGACGCCATAGCGCCGGTTGTCATTCCGAGCGTCTGCTCGGAATGACTAACGGCGTTCCAACACCCCCACGCCATCCGGTGTCCCCGGTACCAATACCGAGCGAAGCACCGTCATGGACGGAACGTCGATGAGCGTGAGGGCGCCGCGCTCCGGGTGCGTGACGTACGCGCGGCGGCCGTCCGGGCTCAGGGCAACGACCTTCGGTCCGGCGGTGACCGTTACTGACCCGGTGCGCTGCTTCGTGGCGACGTCGTAGGCGACGACCGTGGAGTCCCCCCCGTGCACGACGAGCGCGGTGCGCCCGTCCGGAGTGAACACGACGCGCCCTGCCTCGGCGCCACTCCGCATG
>DASURJ010000396.1:0-9944 GCA_036280115.1 Gemmatimonadaceae bacterium | reverse complement strand
ACGACGCGCACCCGATGTCGATGCTCTGCAGCAGCATCGCCGCGCTCTCGTCGTTCTATCCCGAGGCGAAGAGCATCTTCGACCCGGACCAGCGGTACATCTCGATCATTCGGCTCCTCGCGAAGGTGCCGACGTTGGCCGCGTTCATCTACCGGCACAACAAGGGGCTGCCGTTCATCTATCCGGACAACGACCTCTCGTACGCAGAGAACTTCCTGTCGATGATCGCTCGCATGAGCGAGCCGAAGTACGAGTCGAACCCGGTCTTCACGAAGGCCATCGAGGTCCTCTTCATCCTGCATGCGGATCATGAACAGAACTGCTCGACGAACGCGGTGCGAGCGGTCGGGTCATCGCACGTCGACCCGTTCTCGGCGGTGGCGGCGGGAGTGGCGGCCCTGTACGGGCCACTCCACGGCGGCGCGAACGAGGCCGTGCTGCGGATGATCGAGGAGATCGGGACCGTGAAGAACGTTTCCGCGTTCATCGACGAGGTGAAGAGTGGGAAGGGCGGCCGGCTCATGGGCTTCGGTCACCGCGTGTACAAGAGCTACGACCCGCGCGCGAAGATCGTGAAGCAGCTCGCGAACGAGGTGTTCGAGTCGGTCGGGATGGACAAGGACCTCGAGATCGCGCTCGAGCTGGAGCGTATTGCGCTGAGTGACGATTACTTCGTACAGCGCAAGCTGTATCCGAACGTGGACTTCTACACGGGCCTCATCTACCGGGCGATGAAGTTCCCGACGGACTTCTTCACCGTGCTGTTCGCCGTCGCCCGCACGGCGGGGTGGCTCGCCCAGTGGGAGGAGATGCTGCTCGATAAGGAGCAGAAGATCGCGCGGCCACGGCAGATCTACACGGGGTACGACGAGCGACCCTACGAGTCGAGCCTCGACTATCGCAAGCGGCCCGCGAAGCGCGCGTAACCGCCTAACGGCGAGACGCGAGGGGTGGGGCCGGCGGCGCGCCGCGGCGCGCCGCCGCTCCCACCCCTCGGTTCGTTTCCGCGACGCGTGTCGCGCAGAGCCGAGCGACGGGGCACCGGCCGCAGTGCCGAGCGCGAGCGGTGCAGACGAGCGCGCCGAGCTCCATGAGTGCCTGGTTGTGCACCCACGAGGCTCGGCCGGTCCTCGGCAACAGGCGCTCGGCGATGTCCCAGCCGAGCCGCTGCGCCCGAGCCGACTTCGGATCGAGATGCGGCGCGAACGCGCGGTGAAGGACTCGGGCGACGTTCGTGTCGACGAGCGGTGAGCGACGCTCGTACGCGAACGACGCGACCGCGCCGGCCGTATAGGCGCCGATTCCGGGCAACTCGCGGAGCGCGGTCGGGTCCGACGGGAGCGGTCCGCCGTCGCGCGTGACGCGTCGGGCCAGGGCGTGAAGGTTGCGCGCTCGTGCGTAGTAGCCGAGCCCTTCCCACGACGCGAGCACATGGCGCGGAGGCGCTTCGGCGACGTGCTGGAGCGTGGGGAACCGCTCCAGAAAGCGCTCGTAGTAGTCGATCACGCGCGAGACCTGCGTCTGCTGGAGCATGAGCTCCGAGACGAGCACGCGGTACGGGTCGCGCGTCCGGCGCCATGGGAGGTCGCGGCCGTGTCGCCGAAACCATGCGCGAAGTCGTCGAGAGAATTCGCGCAGCCGCTGGGGCTCGATCTCGGTGGCCGGGGCTGCCCCTGTCGGTCGCGGTCGTTTTCGGGCCATCGCGGAATATAGATTCGTTAGGGGTCAGAGTCCCAACGCATCCTTTTCACGCGGACCGCGTGAAAAGGATGCGTTGGGACTCTGACCCGTGCTATTGGCTATCGCGATTCGCTGTCCGCTATCAGCAACCACCGCGGTAGCGTTCCCGGCGTACGGCGACCCGCTCGGTAAGGCCGGTGTTCCGTGAAGGGGGAAACGGATCCGACGGATCGGGCGGATCAACGACGGATCGTCCCGAGCCCGGACCACACTCCCGCGCGAACGCTGCGAGAGGCTGAGGAGAACGCCAGCTCGGGACGCCACCGAAACCCGAGAGCCGTTCCTCTCTTTACTCAGGTCGCTGGCGCGAGCGACGGTGGCGCCGCGCAGGACATCGCCGTCATCCTGTCCTCCGAGCGCCATCGCGCGAATCGGCATCGCGACCGGTCGAGGTCGGGAAAAGACAGGAGGGGGATGGACAGGATGGACGGGATGACGAAGATGACCAGCGCGGCAGCGCTTGCGAGATCGACTTTCCCTCGCGCGGGACGATCGACCTGATCCCTCTCATCCACCCGATCCGTATCCCCTGCCGACGACGCTGGTCAGTGCGCGGACCCAAACGCGGCCGCAGCGTGGCCGGCCCGTGTGCCTTGCTGATAGCTGACAGCTGACAGCTGATGGCTGATCGCTGATCGCTGATCGCCGCCGCTGCTAGTACTCCGGTATCGTGTCGTCCACCTCCCGCGACCAGCGGAGGATCCCACCACTCACGCTCCAGACCTGACGGAATCCGGCCGCCAGGAGATCCTGTACCGCCAGGGCGCTCCGCGTGCCGGCCTTGCAGTACACAGCGATCGGCACCGCGCGGTCGATGCTGGAGATGGCCGGCCCGAGACGATGAAGCGGTATCAACCGCGCGCCGTCGATCCGGCCGATCTCCCACTCGTGCGGCTCGCGCACGTCGATGAGCTGAATGGCTTCGCCCGATGCCCGGCGAATCGCGAGATCGCGGGGCTCGATCTGCGGAACCGCATCGAGTCCCGCCCCCGCGCCGCCGGCGGCCGAGCAGAATTGCTCGTAGTCGATGAGCGCGGTGAGCTCGCGCGTGCCGCACGCGGGACACGCCGGGTCGCGACGCACCTTCACGCCGCGGAACTGCGCATCGAGCGCGTTCACCAGTAGCAGACGCCCGACGAGCGGCGTACCGATGCCGAGGATGAGCTTGAGTGCTTCGGTGGCCTGGATGGTGCCGACGAGCCCGGGCAGGACGCCCAGGACGCCGCCCTCCGCGCAACTCGGCACGAGTCCCGGCGGAGGCGGTTCGGGATAGAGGCACCGATAGCAGGGTCCATCCGCGGTCGCGAACACCGAGGCTTGCCCGTCGAAGCGGAAGATGCTTCCGTACACGTTAGGCTTGCCGAGGAGCACGCAGGCGTCGTTGACGAGATACCGCGTCGCGAAGTTGTCCGTCCCGTCGAGGACGAGATCGTACTGGGCGATGATGGTGAGCGCGTTCGCGGCGGTGAGCCGGGTCGGGTGCAGCTCGAGCTTCACGTTCGGGTTCGCGTCCGACAGGCGATCGCGCGCGGAGTCGAGCTTCGGCCGCCCGACATCGCGCGTGCCGTGGAGCAGCTGGCGCTGCAGGTTCGTGACCTCGACCTGATCGAAGTCCACGAGGCCGAGCGTGCCGACGCCGGCGGACGCGAGATAGAGCGCCGCGGGGGACCCCAGGCCGCCGGCCCCGATGATCAGCACGCGCGCGGCCTTGAGCCGCCGCTGGCCGTTGATACCGACCTCCGGCAGCAGGAGGTGCCGGCCGTACCGGAGGAGCTCCTCTCGTTCGAGCGGCGGCGTCGAGCGCGTCGCTCGCGTCGTGGTGTCGAGGGCGTCGATCATGTCACCCTCCTGCCACGGCGGAGACAATGGTGATCTCGTCGCCGTCGCGAATCGGCGCGGCGAATCCGCCGGTGAAGCGAATGTCCTCATCGTTCAGGTAGTACGTGACGAACGGGTATGGCGCGCCCTGGTCATCGACCAGGCGAGTTGCGAGGGAAGGGAAGCGGCGCGTGAGGTCCGCGACGGCTTCGCCGACCGTCCCCCCGTCGGCTGGTACGGCGCGATGCCCGTCGGCGAGGCGCGAGAGAATGCCTGGGAGCGTGATGCTGATGGCCATGGTTCCTGCCCGCGAAACGCGGCGTGCGAGTGAGAAGGTCAGGTGACGGTCGAGGTCAACTGCGATGGTCGCGCGGTTCGCGCTGTTCCCGGGTTTCCACGAGCGCGGCGAACGATCGGAGCTGCGGCAGAATGACCGGTGCGGCCGGGATCGCGTCGATGAGCGGGTCGAGGGTCTTCAGCCCGTTTCCCGTAATGCACAGGACGACTTCGTCGTCGGAGCGCAGGCGGCCCTGTCGTGCGAGCGTCACGGCGGCGGCGGTGGTCACTCCGCCGGCCGTTTCGGCGAAGACGCCGGTCGTCTCGGCCAGCAGTCGGATGCCCTCGACGATCTCCGCGTCGGAGACGGCCGCGCCCCATCCGCCGGTCTCGATGATGGCCCGAGCCGCCGTCAGTCCGTCCGCCGGATTCCCGATGGCGAGCGACCGCGCGATCGTCGACGGAATCTCCGGCACGATGCGCCTGTCGCCGCGCTCGACGAGCCTAACGATCGGCGCGCATCCGGCCGCCTGTGCCCCGTGGATCCGCGGGACCGGGCCGCTCGCGAGGCCGGCGGCAGCGAACTCGCGAAACCCGCGATGCAGCTTGGTCACGAGCGCGCCGCCCGCCATCGGCGCCACGACGGCCGTCGGGGTTCGCCACCCGAGTTGCTCGACGATCTCGAACGCCATCGTCTTCGACCCCTCGCCGTAGTAGGCGCGCAGGTTGACGTTGACCAGTCCCCACCCGAAGCTGTCAGCGACCTGCGCGCAGAGCCGGTTGACGTCGTCGTACGTTCCGCGCACGCGAACCAGGTTAGGGGCGTACACACTCGTGCCGAGCACCTTCGCCGGCTCGAGATCGAACGGCACGAAGATCCAGGCGTCGAGTCCCGCGCGCGCGGCGTGCGCTGCCACCGCGTTCGCGAGGTTCCCTGTGGACGCGCATCCCACTACCCCCAGACCGAACGCGTGCGCGGCGTTGAGTGCGGTGGCGACCACGCGATCCTTGAACGACAACGTGGGGTGTGAGACGGCATCGTTCTTCACCCAGACGCGCGCCACGCCGAGGCGCGTGGCGAGGGCAGGCGCCTCGACGAGTGGCGTGAAGCCCGAGTCCAGCGACAGCGTCGGCGTCCCCGCGAACGGCAGCCACTCGCGATATCGCCAGAGGGATGGGGCGCGTCGCGCGATCGTGTCGCGGTCAGGGAGCGATCGCGCCTCGGAGTACTCGGGGACGAGCGGGCCAAGACACTCGAGGCAGATTGCCGCGGGATCGGGATCGAAACGGGCGCCGCAATTGGTGCACACGAGGGGGAGCGGCAGCGCGCCACCGGCGGCGGGGTGGCGCGAGCCGGTGCCGATGATGTCGAAGGCAGTCGCGCTCATCGATGGTGTCCTCCGGAATGAGTGGTGTCCGCAGCGCCGGTGCGCGCGTCGGCGAGCGCGCGTGCGGCGGAGATGGTGTCGGCGAGGAGCGCGGACGCGGTCGACCGGCCGCCAGCCCCTGCGCCGTGCCACGTCAGCGTACCGGCGAGCGCCGTGTGCACCTCGACCACGTTATGCACGCCTGTCCCGGTCGCGAGCGCGTCGGCGCCGTCGAGCACGCGGGGCTCGACCGTCGCCTGGATGCGGCCGTTTCGCTTGGCGTGCGCGACCAGTCGGACGCGCTCACCGGACGCCCGTGCGGCGGCCACCGTTTCCTCGATCGACGCATCGATTCCGCGCGCGCACACCTGGTCCACGGTGACGGGCTCACGCCAGGCGATCGAGCAGAGGATCGCGAGCTTTGCCGCGGCATCGGCGCCGTTCAGGTCGTTCGCGGGATCGCGTTCGGCGATCCCTTCGGCCTGGGCGTCGTGCACCGCGTCCACGAACGACCGCTGCTGCTCGATCTGGCCGAGCACGAACGTCGTCGTGCCGTTGAGGACGCCGCGCAGCGCGTAGATCTCCTCGCCGGCGAGCGACTCACGCAATGCGCGAACGATGGGAATGGCGGCCGCGACCGCCCCTTCGCAATGCAGTCTCGAGTCACGCTCGGCGAGAGCTGCGAGGAGTTTTGCATCGCGCGCGAGCGCCTGCTTGTTGGCGGTGACGACGGTGGCGCCGCGCTCCAGCGCAGTCCGGATCCACGCTCCCGCGCCCGGCGCGCCACTCGCCTCCACGAGCACGTCGATGGAGGGATCGGCGGCGAGCGCGCCGGCATCGCCGGTGAGTGGTGCCGGTGTGAGGCGCGGATCGCGGAGGTGCGGACGCGCGACGGCGACGGCCGCGAGTCGCAGACTCGCTGAGGTCAGTCGCTCGACGGAGGCGTGTCGCTCGGCGAGCGATGTCGCGAACGCGGATCCAACGGTGCCGTAGCCGATGAGGCCGAGGCGGAGCTCGACGGGTGGTGCCATACTGCTTCTCCTTCCACCCGTCCCGAGCTCGTCGCTCGAGGATGAGAAAATCCCCGAGGCGAGAAAAGCCGCGGGGACGCGTGGCCTTTTAGCTGTTTGTTTAACGTGGCCGCAATACGCCGCAAATCACCACGAGGATTCGATTGTGGAGGTATGAGTAAGCGAATGCCGTCCGGAATGCAAGGGGACGAAACAAGCCATCAGCCATCAGCCATCAGCAAAACGGAACCCTCGGGAAGCCCCTCTATTGTAGAGAGGCATCCCGAGGGTTCTCGCTTTGCTGATAGCTGATGGCTGATGGCTGATAACTAACTCACCGTTCTTGTCTTCCGCCGCAAGAAATCCATCAGAATGAACTGGCCTAACGTCATCGTATTCGTGAAATAGGCTTTTCCGCGACTGATCTCCGACACGCGCTTCACGAACTCCACGAGTGCGCGATCGCGCGCGAGCATGAACGTGTTGATCACGATCCCCGAGCGTCGGCAGTTCGCGACTTCCTTCAGCGTCTGCGCGATCA
Source organism: Gemmatimonadaceae bacterium (assembly GCA_036280115.1). Classification (GTDB taxonomy): domain Bacteria; phylum Gemmatimonadota; class Gemmatimonadetes; order Gemmatimonadales; family Gemmatimonadaceae; genus JAJKIV01. The sequence goes on along the minus strand of DASURJ010000396.1, from coordinate 3,192 downwards.
CCGTCGCGTCCAGCCCCATGGAGTTCTTGTAGATCTGGCCGTTGGGCATCGTGAGCGCGCTCGGCTTCCCGTCGGTGATCATGATGACCTGCCGCATGTCCTTCTTCTGCGCGAGGAGGATACGGCGGGCGAGCTTGAGCCCCTCGGCGGTGTTCGTGTGATACGGCCCCACCTGCGCCTGGGCGAGTGTCGGCAGCGGAATCTCTTCTGCCGAGTCGTGGAAGAGCACCACGCGAATCGTGTCGCCGGGGAACTGCGTACGAATGAGGTGCGTGAGCGCGAGCGCCACCTTCTTCGCCGGCGTGAAGCGGTCTTCTCCGTACAGGATCATCGAGTGCGACGTGTCGAGCATGAGCACCGTCGCGCACGAGGAGCGGTACTCGGCCTGCCGGACCATCAGGTCCGAGTACTCCAGGTCGATGGGAATGCCGATCGTTCCGGTGCGGGCGAGGGAGTTCTTCAACGTCTCGTTGACGTCGAGGTTGAGCACGTCGCCGAACTCGTACTGCTTGCTCCAGCCGTCGGACTCGATGCCCGTCGCCAGGTACGGCGTGTCGTGCGCGCCCACACTCGACTTGCCGAGTGACCCGAGAAGGTTGCGTAAGGTTCGGTATCCGAGGAAGTCGATTCCCTTATCGGTCAGATTGAATTGCACGTCGCGGGACGCCGCGTGCGCGAGGCTCCCGCGTCCTTCAACGGGCTGATGTGTATCCGCCACCTGGGGCGGCGCGTCGATATTCAGGTACCCCTCGGCGGCGAGTCGTTGCACGAGGTCGTCGAGTAGCTGGGCAAGCTTGGCCTGGGCTTCCTCGTCGCCTTCGCCGCGGAGGGCCTGGAGCATCTCGGGGGTGAACTGGCCGCTTTCGATCAACGCGTTGAGGATAGCTTCCTTCAGCGCGTCGAGCGAACGGTCGGCGTCACCCCCGAAGTCGCCCCAGTAGGGGTGCGACATGCGTCCGCCGGCGAAGCCGGACTGGAGCAGGAAATCGGCGAGCTTCTCGAGCAGCGACTGCAGGTCGACCGCGTCCGCCAGCTCGGGGCTGAACTTGGAATACGTGTGAAATCGCATGACCTCGAGGCCGAGGAAACGAGTGGCGAGTGACGAGCAGGAACGAGGGGAGCGGGTCCGGCGGAGGGCAGGCGTCCATCCGCGGGCTCGTCTGGATTCGCTCTACGCGGTCTATCGAAACGTACTGCCCGTGTTCCGGCCGCGCACGACTCGTACCGCGTCCCCGATGTCTGCGAGCGGGGCTCCGCATCCCTCCGCACCGCCGAGCGCCGCGTCGATCAACCCGTTTCGGGTTCTGGTCACGCACCGAAACTTCCGGCTGTTCTGGATCGGCCAGACCGTGTCGCTCGTGGGCACGTGGATGCAGACCATGGCACAGGGGTGGCTGGCGCTCGAGCTCACGAACAACGCGTTTCTGGTCGGCCTCGTCGCGTCGATCGGCTCATTCCCGATCCTCCTGCTGTCGCTTCCGGCCGGCGTGCTTGCCGACCGCCAGCATAAACTCCGGCTCGTCACGATCGCGCAAACGCTCCTGCTGATCGAGGCGGTCGCGCTGTGGTGGCTGACGTACTCGGGGCTGATCACGATCGAATGGCTGCTCGTCCTCGCCGCGATCAACGGCGCGATCGTCGCGATCGAGATCCCCGCACGGCAGGCGATGATGATCGAGCTCGTGGGGCGCGATGACCTACGCGACGCGATCGCACTGAACTCGAGCGGATTCAATCTCGCCCGGATCTTCGGTCCTGGCGTGGCTGCGGCCGTGATCGCCCAGGCCGGGATCGCGTGGTGCTTCGGGCTGAACGCGCTGAGCTATCTGACGGTGCTGATCGGCCTTTGGATGATCCGCCTGCCGGCGTGGCAGCCGCCGCTCACCACGGGCTCGCCGCTGCACGGACTGCTGGAGGGGCTTCGCTACGTTCGATCCGCGCAGAAGGTTCGCACGCTGATCCGGTTCATCGCGGTGTTCTCGATTCTCGGTGTGCCGTACATCACGCTCATGCCCGTCGTCGCGCGCGATCTTCTGGGGCTCGACGCGAGCGGATACGGGCTGATGCTGTCATCGCTCGGGATCGGCGGGTTGAGCGGTGCACTCGCGCTCGCGGCGGTGGGGCGTCGCATTCCGCGCGGCAAGCTGCTCGTTGCCGCGGCGTACACGTATGCGTTCCTGCTCATCATGTTCTCGCTCGTGCGCTGGCCGTGGCTCGCGTACCCCATTCTACTCCTGACGGGGTTCACGATGATCATCACGAGCGCGGTCGCGAACAGCATGCTGCAATCGTTCGTCCCGGATCACTTCCGCGGACGACTCATGTCGGTGTACTCGCTGATCTCGGTGGGCCTGGCGCAGGTGGTGGGCTCGTTCGCGGCCGGCGCGGTGGCTGGCGCGGTGGGCGTCGACTGGGCAATCGGCATCGGGGCGGCCGTCATGCTCGGCTACGCCATGTACGCGTTCCGGCGAGGGTCGAGCTGGATTGTCGCGGAGCCATAGTGCAGCCGCCGCAGACAACGAGAACTACGCTAGTTGCTGTTAGCTGGAACTGGTTGCTGCAGGGTGAACTGCCTCGGGATGCGTCTATTCGCTGGGGGGCCTCCCGAGGGTGTCACACCGCAGCAACCAGTTCCAGCTATTTAACAGCGACCAGCGCTGGTTCCAGTGGTCAGGTGAGCCTCTCTTCCGCCACCCGAATGATGAGAGAGGCCGCACCGCCAATGCCGAGCCAGTCGGTGTTCACGCACAGGTGGTAGTTCTCGTGCGCGAGCCAGGAGCGGTGCCAGTAGCGGCGCACGTACTGTTCTCGCCGCTTGTTCGTCTCCTCCACGCGTCGGGCCGCGTCCTCCTCGGAAATCCCTTCGCGCTCCATGACCCGGCGGACGGCCGCCGGTTTCGGGGCGTAGCAGAAGACGTGGAGCGCGTCGGTGCGCTGGGCGAGGTACGACTGCGCGCCGCGGCCGACCAGCACGACCGGGCCCCGCGCCACCGCGTCGTTGATGACGTGTTCCGTGACCTCCAGGAGCCGCTCCTCGGTGGGCGGCAGCGGTGCCGATAACCCCGGCGACACGATCTCGGGTGACCCGAGCGCGAGCGCGTCGGCCAGGCGCTCCGCGAGCGATGGGACGCGCTCCTCGATAGCCTTCACCTCGACAGGAGTACGACCGAGGCGCGCTGCGACGCGCTCGAC
>DASURJ010000395.1:0-6174 GCA_036280115.1 Gemmatimonadaceae bacterium | reverse complement strand
GGTGATGCAACCATCGATGGGATCAACGTCGGTATCATCGCGAATCAGCGTGGTTTGATCAAAGGCCGACCGGGCGAGAAGCCGCGCTTTGGCGGTATCGTGTACGCCGAGAGTGCGGAGAAGGTCGCGTACTTCATCGATCGGTGTGATCGCCAGGGTATTCCGCTCGTGTTCGTGCAGGACGTTTCCGGCTTCATGGTCGGCGGCGAGGCGGAACATGAGGGGATCATTCGCGCAGGCGCGCGATTTGTCGAAGCGATGGCGACCGCGCACGTGCCGAAGCTCGTGCTGACGGTGAATCACGCGTCCGGCGCCGGCTACTACGCGATGGCGGGGCAGGGCTTCGATCCGGATTTCATCTTCAGCTGGCCGACGGGCCGCATGGGCGTGATGGAAGGCGAGTCAGCCATCCAGGCCGTGCACGGCCCCGCGCTCGATGCCGCGAAGAAGGCCAAACGCGATCCGTCGCCCGAGGTGCGCGCGGCCGTCGAGGAGATGCGCGCCGACTACGAGCACCAGCTCGACGCTCGTTATGCGGGCGCCCGCGGCTACATCGATGCGATCGTCTACCCCGATGAAACGCGGGACGTCCTCGCCATGGCACTCCGCACCGCCCTCCACAACCGAGGCCCGCACCTCGGCGCGTTCGTTCTCCCACCGCATCTCTCCGAGGACTCGTGAAGCAAGTCGTTCGCGTCGCTGCCGGCCAGGGGTTCTGGGGCGATTGGCTCGAGGCCCCGCGCCGCCAGGTCGAGGGTGGGCCCGTCGATTACCTCATGCTCGACTACCTCGCCGAAGTCACGATGTCGATCCTGCAGAAGCAGAAAGAGCGCGACCCGAAGATGGGGTACGCGCGTGACTTCATCGGGGCGATCGAGAGCGTGCTCACGGCGATCACGGAACGTGGCGTGCGCGTCATCGCGAACGCGGGCGGGGTGAACCCGGTCTCGTGCGCGCGCGCGGTCCTCGATCTCGCGGCATCCCGCGGCGCGAACGGCCGCGTTCGCGTTGGAGTCGTCACCGGGGATGATTTGCTGCCCAGGCTCGACGACCTGATCGCGCGCGGCCACGCGCTTTCGAACATGGACACCGGCGAGCCACTCTCCGTCGTGCGCGATCGCGTCCTGTCCGCGAACGCGTACATCGGATCCACACCCATCGTCGAAGCGCTGCGTCAGGGCGCGCAGGTGGTCGTCACCGGTCGTTCGACCGACACGGCACTGACAATGGCGCCGTTGCGCTTCGAGTTCGGCTGGGCCGCCGACGACTGGGATCGCCTCGCGGCCGGCATTGTCGCCGGCCACATCATCGAGTGCGGCGCCCAGTGCTCCGGAGGCAATTGCCTTCTCGATTGGCGTGACATCCCCGACCTCGCGAACGTCGGCTACCCCATCGTGAACGCGAGCGCCGACGGAACGTTCGAGATCTCGAAGCACCCGGGAACGGGCGGACGCATCTCGGTCCCGACCATCACCGAACAGCTCGTGTACGAGATGGGGGATCCTCGCTCGTACATCACGCCCGACGTGATCGCCGACTTCACGACCATCCGTCTCGACGATGCGGGTCCTGACCGCGTCCGCGTGTTCGGTATCGGAGGCCGCCCCCCGACAGACAAGCTGAAGGTGTCGATCGCGTACCGGGCAGGCTTCAAGGCGGTCGGGACGCTCGTCTACGCATGGCCCGACGCGCTCGACAAGGCGCAGCTCGCGGACCGTGTCCTGCGGGAGCGGCTCGATCGACTCGGCCTTCGGTTCGAGAAGGTCCTCACCGAGTTCGTGGGAGCGTCGGCGACTCACGGCCCCCTGACGGAACCGCCGGGTGACCTGCCCGAGGTCCAGCTGCGCATTGGTGTTCGCGGCGACGACCGCGCGGCCGTCGAGCGGTTCACGCGCGAGATCGCGCCCCTCGTCCTGAACGGCCCGCCGAGCGTCACCGGGTTCGCCGGGGGTCGGCCGAAAGTCGAGGAGATCGTCGCGTACTGGCCGGCACTCATCGACAAGACCGAGGTCGAAACCGCGGTGGAGGTGATGTCGTGAAAGTTCGTATGGTGGACATCGCGCACGCGCGCTCGGGTGACAAGGGCGATACCGCGAACGTCGGCGTCATCGCGCTCAAGCGCGAGTGGTACCCGCTCCTCGAGCGCGAGCTCACCGAGCGGCGCGTGGCCGAGCATTTTCGCGGCGTGATCACCGGTGCCGTGCAGCGGTTCGAGCTACCGAACCTGAGTGCACTCAACTTCCTGTTGCACGGCGCGCTGGACGGTGGCGGTACGTTGTCGCTCAAAACGGATGCGCAGGGCAAGGTGTTCTCGACCGCGCTCTTGCGCATGACGCTCGACGTGCCCGACGCGGAGGCACGCTCACTCGGGCTTCCTGCGGCTCCCAGGTGACATGGATCGACTGACAACCATCAAGGTCGCGTTCGCCTTCGCGGGCATCGGCATCTTTGCCTATGGAGCCCGGACCGATAACACCGTGATTCGCTGGGTCGGCATCGGCTTCGTCGTGGTCGCGTTCCTCCTCAGGTTCGCCCGAAAGCGCGACCGCGACACCACCGCCTGACGGCGGCATCCGACGGCGGGAGCCCAGCGAGACAGCTATCTTTGGGCCATGCCCTCCCGCAGCACCCCTGAGCTTCTCGCGCCCGCCGGATCGCTCGACGCCGTTCGCGCAGCCATCGCGAATGGCGCGGACGCCGTGTACCTGGGCACGGAACGGTTCAACGCGCGCGATGAGGGCGCGCAGCTCTCGCTCGACGACCTCGAGCGTGCCTGTGCGCTCGCGACGGCGCGCGGCGTTCGTATCTACCTGACGCTGAACACGCTCGTGAAGCCGCACGAGCTTGGGGACGCGCTCGCGCTACTGGGCGACGCCATCGACCGTGGAGTCCACGCCGCCATCGTCCAGGACGTCGGGCTCGTTCGCCTCATCCAGGCGGTGTATCCCGGATTCGAGATTCACGGCTCCACGCAGATGACGGTGCACGACGCGGGCGGCGCGGCGGTAATGCGAGACCTCGGCGTACGGCGCGTCGTGCTCGCGCGCGAGAACACGCTCGATGACATCCGCGCGATTCGCGCCGCGGTTCCCGACCTCGGGCTCGAGGCATTCGTGCATGGTGCACTCTGCATCTCGTATTCGGGGCAGTGCTTCATGTCGGGCATGATCAGCGAGCGCAGCGCCAATCGCGGGTCGTGCGCGCAGTCGTGTCGCAAGGATTACGTGCTCACCGACGCAACGACCGGCGCAGAGCTCGACCGCGGGTACCTCATCTCCGCGAAGGACCTTGCCGCACACGACCAGCTGGCGGCCCTCGCGGACGCCGGCATCGTCTGCCTCAAGGTCGAAGGCCGAAAGAAGAAGCCCGAGTACGTCGCCACGGTCACGCACGGCTACCGCGAGTTTCTCGATCGCCTCGAGAGCGGGCATACAGCCCCGCCATTGATCGAGGAGGTCCAGCCGCTCGTGCAGATCTTCAGCCGCGGCTTCACGAGCGGCATGCTCACCGGCCGCGCGGGACGGGAGTACATCACGCGGACGCATCCGGACAATCACGGCGTTCGAATCGGCGTCGTTGCGGGACGCGACGGCCACGACGTTCTGATCGACGTGTCCGCGCCCGTGGCGGTCGGCGACGGCCTTGGCTTCGAGCCGCCGCCAGGCGCGCGCGGACAGACGTTAGGGTTCGCGGTCGCGTCCGTGCGCACGGTGCACCACGAGAACGGGACGACTCGTCAGGCAATCACGTCGCGGACTGCCGTCCCCGCCGGCTGGAGTGTCCTCCGCACGTCGCACGCGGAGTTGCTGGAGCGGGCTCGACGTAGCTTCGCGGAGCTCGCCGCCCCCACGCGGACGAAACGTGTGCGACTCGATGTCCGCCTCTTCGGTTCCGCGGGTGCCCCGCTCAAGATCATCGCGCGCGCCGACGGTGACGACGTCACGGTGCGCGGCGACGTACCACTCGCCCCCGCACGCGCACACGCGCTCGACCTTCCGAAGCTCCGCGAGCAGCTCGGCCGGCTCGGCGAGACTCCGTTTGCGTTGGGGGACATCGATACCGCCGGACTCGCGCCGGGTCTGTTCCTCCCTGTGAGTGAGCTGAACCACGTCCGGCAGCAGATCGTGGACGAGCTGCTCGTGAGGCGTGATTGGGCAGCCAGCGCTCGCGCGGCGGAGCGGGAGGCTCGAATCGCCGCGGCCGTCGCCGAATTGCCTCCAGGCGTGTCGCCGACCGCGCCGCGCGGCTCGGCGATGCCGTCAGCTTCTGGCACCGGGCGCGCTGCGATGTTGAGCGCTCAGGTCTATTCACTCGACGATGCCCGCGCCGCCGCCGACGCAGGCGCGACGGAAATCACCTTCGATCCCTTTCTCCGCCATCCTGCGCCACCGGCCGCGCGTGTGCGCGCGCTCGCGAGCGAACTGTCGGAGCGACGGATCATGCTGCGACTCCGCACGCCCACCATTGTACGCCCCGAGGAACGCCGGTCTCTCGAGAAGTGGCTGGCGCTGGAGCTGCCCATCCTCTCGGGGCATCTCGGCCTCGTTGCCGAGCTCTCACGTGCGGGCCGCGACGTGACCGCCGACTACGCGGTGAACTGCTTCAACCAGCACACCGCTGCCGAGCTGTTCCGGTTGGGAGCGCGTCGCATTGTCCTGTCGGTGGAGCTCACGACGGCCGAGTTGTCGGCGGTCGCCGCGCCCTGGGGGGGTGACGGTTTCGACGTCGTGGTGTACGGCCGCCCCGAGGGAATGACAATCGAGCACTGCGTGCTGTCCGCGGCCTACGATCGTGAGCCGACAACTTGCCGCGACCTCTGTGTGCAGAAACACCCTGTGGTCGAGCTGACAGACCCCGCCGGTTATTCTTTCGGCGTGGCGACGGATTCGGCGTGCCGGAACCGTCTTCTGCACTCCCGTCCCATCGAGGCATCGGAGTACGTGCCGCGCCTCTGGGAGGCGGGAATCCGCGGCTACCGGTTGATCTTCAACGTACCTGGCGATCCGGTCGGCGACATCGTGGCGGACTATCGCGCGGCGCTCGACCGGCTTGCCCAGGGGGCTTTGCCACCGGTGTCCGCAGTACGGGAGCTGCTTCGCGGACGCTTCACGCGGGGACACTTCGCTCGAGCCGTCTGAGCCGACGACGCATTATCCGCCGGTACCGCGATGGGTAGAGCGGTGCGAGGCGGGGCGGAGAACCGCCCCGTGCTGCGCCCGCGTGATGATGGTCAGCGCCGGACCATCTCGTTATCCTTCGGCGTGTCTCACGACGTAGCGCCCGACGAACCCCTGGAGAAAGCCCGCGCCAAGCTGCGGGAAGCGTTCGGCTACCCGGCGTTCCGGCCGGGGCAGGAACGTGCAATCGTCTCCGTACTCTCGGGACGCGACACGCTGGTCGTACTGCCCACCGGCGGTGGGAAGTCACTGTGCTACCAGGTTCCGGCGCTCGTCCTGCCAAAGCTCACCGTGGTCGTGTCGCCGCTCATCTCGCTCATGAAGGACCAGGTCGACGCGCTCACGGCGCGTGGTCTGCCGGCGGCGTTCATCAACAGCACACTCACCTCGGCGCAGGTGAACGACCGCCTGGTCCGCGCGCAGCGGGGAGAGATCAAGCTGCTCTATGTCGCCCCGGAGCGGTTCGACGCCGGCCACACCGCGGAGCGTCTCAAGGCCATGGGCGTATCGCTGCTGGCGGTGGACGAGGCACATTGTATCAGTGAGTGGGGACATGACTTTCGGCCGAGCTACCTTCGCATGCGCACGGTGCGCGAGCGGCTCGGCGCCCCTCCGACGGTCGCGCTGACGGCCACGGCCACACCGGAGGTTCGGCGCGACATCGCGGCCCAGCTCGCTCTCCGGTCACCGACCATCATCGTCACCGGCTTCGATCGGACGAACCTGCACTACCACGTGCTCCCCACCCGCACGGATCAGGAGAAGGACGAGGCGCTCGTCCAGACGCTCCGGGAGCACGAAGGGCTGGCGGTCGTGTACGCGTCCACGCGCCGAAACGTCGAGCGCATCACCGGCGTGCTCGCGCGCGCGCGGGTCCCCGCCGCCGCCTACCACGCCGGGCTCGACGACGCGCATCGCCACGAGGTGCAGGACAGCTTCATGAACGAGCACGTCCGCGCCATCGTCGCGACGAACGCGTTCGGCATGGGGATCGACA
>DASURJ010000394.1:0-8131 GCA_036280115.1 Gemmatimonadaceae bacterium | reverse complement strand
GGATCCCCATCGTGACGCCGACGGGCGGGCACGCGCTCTACCTCGATGCGAAGCGGTGGCTCGCGCACATCCCGCAGCACGAGTATCCGGCCTGGGCGCTCTCGCTCGTGCTGTACCTCGAGGGGGGCATTCGGGCCGCCGAAATCGGCTCGGTGATGTTCGGCCGTCAACCCGACGGCAGCGAGCGGCCGGCGGACCTCGAGCTCGTTCGCCTCGCGTTCCCGCGCCGCGTGTACACGCAGAGCCATGTGGACTACGTGGCGGAAGTGCTCCTCCACGTCGCGACGCTCGCGGACCGCATTCGCGGCGTTCGTATCGTGCAGTCACCACCGGTCCTCCGGCACTTCACGGCACACCTCACCCCGACGGCCGGCGGACTGGTCGCTCGTTAGGCACGTCACGCGCCGGCCAGCTCTGCTTGGCGGGTGCGGCAGGCGTAGTCACCCGGTCGCTCACCGCCGCCTGGCGACGGCCTCGCGGCCGGACGGCGACGCCGTGCGCCGGCGTTACTGCTGTTTGGCGAGCGCCTCGCGGAACCGTTTCTCCGACCGGTCGATGTAGCGCAGATAGCCTGCACGGTCGATGAACGGTTCCGCCGGGTCCGTGGCGGTGTTCTGCTCGCGGCGCTTCCGCTCGAGATCGAAAAAGCTGCCGTGCGAGCCGAGGAAGATGTCCGCGGGCAGGCGTCGGAGCGTCTCGAAGCTCCGCTCGAAGTCGGACCGGATGCCGGGGGACGATTCCGGCTCGACGAAGTTCATGAATGGCAGCAACGAGAGGCTGCAGATGCTGACGGCCAACAGCTCGCGGTCGCGGTGACGGACAGGGAACGACCATGAGGTGCAGCCCGGCGTGTGTCCGGCGGTGACGTGCGCGGTGAGCGCGAGCGAGCCGACGCGAATCGTGTCGCCATCCGTGAACTGGCGGTCGACCCGGGCCGGTGGAAACCGGCCAAGCCCGAGGTGTCTGAACGGCCCATACGTGCGGTCGCCGGCGCCACCGGTGCCGATCAGCCGCGCATCGCCCTCGCTGATCCAGAGGGTCGCCCCGGACGCGTTCTGGAGCTCGCGGAGCCCGCCCGCATGGTCGAAGTGCGCGTGCGAGTTGAGCAGAACGTTGACGTCTTTGATGTCGTACCCGAGCTTGGCGATACTCGCGATGATGAGCGGGGCGGTTTCGGGATACCCGCCGTCGATCAGGACGTGGCCCTCCGGGCCGGTGAGCAGGAAGGCGGTGACGCCGGTGGATCCGACGTAATAGAGGTTTCCCGCGATCCGGAACGGCTCGTCGGGCACCGAGCGATTGCGCTTGATCGCCGCGCGCCACTGCAGGCCGCCGACGAGCACGAGGGCTGCTACTGCCCCCACGATCACCAGCCACCACTGTCGCCCGGTAGGTCGCGGCATTCTTCTCTTCCGTCAGGGGAACAACTCGTCTCGCGCCGAGAAGTACTTTATAGCACAAAGATCAGCGGCGCAACCCGGCGCCACCAAACGCGGCAGCGCCGAATCTCATCCGTCCAACGCGGCCGTCGCGAGAGGCGCTGAGAAGTCGCCGCCTCGTCGAGAATCACGCCAATGGGCCGGGAGTGGACCGCTGGCTCGGCGTGAGCCGGTTCGCGCCTGGAATGCGCTGCCATTGTAAACCCGCTCTTGCGCCAGGACTCGCTTCCTCCGAGCGATCGCGCGGGACTCTCCGCCGGGGACTGGCCGTCACTGGCGCGGGTGCTAACAACTGCGACTGCTGGAGCCGGGCCAGATCCACAAAAGCGCATAGCCGATTGTCGATGCGCGACCCACGACCTGGCACTCGTTATGACACGCGAGCCACTCCTGAGTCAGCGGAGCGTAAGCGTGGCGGGGCGAGGACGTCGAGCGGAGGCGGCAGGCAGGCTGGTGGAGTCCGAGGAGACGCTCCGCGTGAAGGCGTGGATGGTCCACCTGATGCTCTGCGAGGAATACCGGTGCCCTATCCGGTACTTCCACGACATGGACCCGGTGAGCGAGCTCATCTCGTCGCTCCTCTCGCACCGGACGCGGAACAGCGATTCCGGCCGTGCGTTCAAGACGCTGCGTGCCGCGTTTGGAACGTGGGAGGCCGTGCGTGACGCCGCGACGGCGGACGTGCAGGCAGCGATTGCTGCGGTCACCTGGCCGGAGCAGAAGGCGCCACGCATCCAGCACGTGCTTCGGGAGATCACTCGACTGCGTGGCGAGTTGTCGCTCGACTTTCTGGCGGATTTGCCGGTGGCCGACGCGCGCCGGTGGCTGGAACAGCTTCCTGGTGTCGGCCCGAAAACGAGCGCCGCAACGCTCTTGTTCAGTCGTCTGCGCATGCCGGCGCTCCCCGTCGACACCCATCACCATCGTGTGGCGCAACGGCTCGGGCTGATCTCGCCAACGCTCGGCGTGGGCGCAGCACACGCGGCGCTCGCCGCCCAGCTACCACCGGGGTTGAGCGCGCAGCAGGTCTACGACAACCACGAAGTGCTCATGCTGCATGGTCAGCGGTGCTGCTATTACCGCGCTCCGGCCTGCGGCCGCTGCGTCGTCTACGCGCTGTGCCCGACGGGCCAGCAACTCCACCCCGAGCTCGCGTCGCCGTCGGCGGCGGAGCCGAGATCCGCGTAAGCCCAGCGACCTCATAAAGAGAACCCCCGGGACGCCGCACTCGCGAAGAGTGGCGTCCCGGGGGTGTCCCCTTGTCCGTCGTCCGTCGTCCCTCGTCCGTCGCTCTACTGCACCGCGTTGATCATGTCGAAGATCGGCAGGTACATGGCGACGACCATACCGCCGACCACCACGCCGAGGAACACGATCATGATCGGCTCGAGGAGGGAGAGAAGCCCGCTCACCGCCGCGTCCACTTCCTCGTCGTAGAAGTCCGCGATCTTGGAGAGCATCTCGTCCAGACCACCCGTCTGCTCGCCGACCGCGATCATCGAGATCACCATGGGCGGGAACACCTGCGACTTCTGGAGCGGTGCGGCGATCGTGTCACCGCCGGCGATCGAGGCGCGCGACTGCATGATCGCGTCCTGAATCACGCGGTTGCCGGCCGTCTTCGCCGTGATCTCGAGACCGTCGAGGATGCTCACGCCCGACGAGATCAGCGTGCCCAGCGTGCGCGTGAAGCGCGAGACCGCCGACTTGCGAAGCACGTCGCCCAGCACCGGCATCTTGAGCAGCATCTTGTCGATGTTCAGCTTGCCGCCCGGCGACGCGTAATAGCGCTTGAGCATCCAGGCACTGCCGCCGAGGCCTGCGCCGATCGCCCACCAGTAGCCCTTGAGGAAGCGCGACATTCCGATGACGACGCGCGTCGGGAGCGGCAGCGCGAGGCCCACCGACGCGAACATGCTCTCGAACACCGGGATCACGAAGATGAGGAGCACCGCGATCGCGATCACGGCGACGCTCATGATCACGCCGGGGTAGATCATCGCGCCCTTCACCTTGCGGATGAGGGCGTCGTTCTTCTCCATGAACGTCGCCAGCCGCATGAGGATGGTGTCGAGAATACCGCCCGCCTCACCGGCAGCCACCATGTTCACGTACAGCTCGCTGAACGCGTTGGGGTGCTTACCTAACGCGTCGGCGACGGTGTGACCGGACTCGACGTCGAACACCACCGCGCGGGTCACGTCGGCAAGCACCTTGTTCTCGGTCTGCTTCGCCAGGATGTCGAGCGCCTGGACGAGCGGGAGACCGGCGTTGATCATCGTCGAGAACTGTCGCGTGAAGATGACGATGTCCCGCATCTTGATCGAGCCGCGGACCTTCGTCTTCTTCGTCTCCTCGTCGACCTTGACGACGCTCATCCGCTGGCGCCGGAGCTGCGCGACGACCTCCTCGCGCGACGGCGCGTCGATCGTCGCGGTCTTCAGTTCGCCGTTGACCGCCCGCGCGGTGTATGTAAAAGTCGGCATCGTCTCCGTCTCGCTGAGTCTCTCGTTGGATTTCGGGGAATCGATTCCGATTCCCGATTCCCGATTCCCGATTCCCTACTTCCGTCCGGCTCCCGCCTTGTCGCGATTCAGCCCGCCCGTCAACGGCCGATCGCCGTTCCCGCCGGCGCTGCCATCATCGAGCGGCATGCGGCCGATCATGCGGAGGAACTCGTTCGGGTCGCTCGAGACACGCAGGCACTCCTCGTCCGTCACCTCGCGGCTCATGTAGAGCTGGTAGAGGGCGTCGTTGAGCGTCTGCATGCCGTACTTCTTCCCGGACTGCATGAGCGAGTAGATCTGGTGGATCTTGTCGTCGCGGATCAGCGCGCGAATGGCCGGGGTCACGACCAGAATCTCCGCCGCCATCGCGCGGCCGCGGCCCTTCGCCTTCGGCAAGAGCGTCTGCGTGATGATCCCCTCGAGCACGAACGCGAGCTGCGCGCGCACCTGCGACTGCTGGTGGCTCGGGAAGACGTCGATGATTCGATTGATCGCCTCGGCCGCCGAGTTAGTGTGGAGCGTGGCGAACGCGAGGTGACCGGTCTCCGCGATCGTGAGGGCCGCCTGGATGGTTTCCAGGTCGCGCATCTCACCGATCAGGATCGTATCGGGATCTTCACGGAGGGCGTACTTCAGCGCGTTCGCGAACGACTTCGTGTCGGTACCGACCTCGCGCTGGTTGACGATGCAGCCCTGGTGCCGGTGAATGAACTCGATGGGATCTTCGACCGTGATGATGTGGCCTTTGCGCTCGCGGTTGATCTTGTCGATCATCGCGGCGAGCGTCGTCGATTTCCCCGAGCCCGTTGGGCCGGTGACGAGCACGAGGCCGCGCGGCTTCTCGGCCATCTTCGCGATCACCGATGGGAGCCCCAGGTCGGTGAACGAGCGAATGTTGAACGGGATCTGTCGGATGACCATCGACACGCATCCGCGCTGCTTGAAGCAGTTGCCGCGGAAGCGGGCGAGGTTCTGGATGCCGAACGAGAAGTCGAGCTCGTCCTCCATCTCGAACCGCTTCTTCTGATTCTCGGTGAGGACCGAGTACGCGAGCTGCAGCGTGTCCTTCGGCGTCAGCACGTACTCGAGCTCCGAGTTCGTGATGTCGCCGTCGACACGGAGCTTCGCGCGCTCGCCGGCGGTGATGTGCAGGTCGGAGGCATCGCGCTCGATCATCTCCTCGAGGAGCGCGCGCAGGTTGACACTAGTGCCGGAAGCGGGAGCGGTCATGGAAGCGAGTGTGTGGAGATAGCTATCAGCTATCAGCTATCAGCTATCAGCTATCAGCCAATCGTTAGCTGGGTCGCTCAACTACACACGAGACGTGCTAGCGACCGGGTCCGTAACCTGTTGTGAGGTGGTGTGCTATGAGTCACACACCCTGTTGTCATTCCGAGCGCAGCGAGGAATCGCTGTCGTCCCGGTAGAGGAGCCCCTCTCCCAGCAGCCCTGCGATTCCTCGACTCCGCGTGCGCTTCGCTCGGAATGATCTGCGATTCCCCGACTGCGGCCCTCCGGGCGTCCGCTCGGAATGACCGTTACTGCGCGCCGGTCTCGCGAATCACTTGCTCGAGCGTCGTGATGCCCTTGAGCACCTTGAGCCAGCCGTCCATGCGGAGCGTGAGCATGCCGTCCTCGATGGCGGCATCACGAATCTCCGCGGCGCCGACGTTCTGAAGAATCAGCCGCCGCAACCGCGGCGTCATCGCCATCACCTCGTAGAGACCCTGACGGCCCTTGAGCCCCGTGCCGCCGCAGTTGTCGCATCCCTTGCCGCGGAAGAACGGCAGCTCGCCAATGCGTGTCTCGAGCGAGAGTCCCTCGAGGTGCGGAACTGCTTCGGGCGTCGCCTTCGCGCGCGCGTTGTCGAGTGCTTCCTGGGTGAAACGCAGGCTGCCCAGCGTTGTGTCCCGCGTCACTTTGGCGCCCGAAAGCTCGCTGTCATCGGGCGTGTACTTCGCCTTGCATTGCGAACAGACCCGCCGCACGAGTCGCTGCGCCAGCACGAGGTTGAGCGCCGAGGCGACGTTGAACGGCTCCAGCCCCATGTCGAGGAGTCGTGTCACCGTCTCGGCCGCCGAGTTCGTGTGGAGCGTGGAGAGCACGAGGTGGCCTGTGAGAGCGGCCTTGATGGCAATGCCGCCCGTCTCGAGGTCTCGAATCTCACCGACCATGATGATGTTCGGGTCCTGTCGAAGGAACGCCTTCAGCGCGGCCGCGAACGTCATCCCGATCTCGTTGCGCACCTGCACCTGGTTGATCCCGAAGAGGTTGTACTCGACGGGATCCTCCGCGGTCATGATGTTGACGTCGATGTTGTTGATCTTCGACAGCGCCGAGTACAGCGTCGTTGTTTTTCCGGAACCCGTGGGGCCAGTCACGAGCACCATCCCGTACGGGTTCTGCACCGCCTCCATCAGCTCCTGCTCGGCGCGCGGCTCGATGCCGAACTTCTCGAGCTCGAGCGTGAGGTTGCCCTTGTCGAGAATTCGGAGCACGACCTTTTCGCCGAACAGCGTGGGCAGCGTGGAGACGCGATAGTCGATGACCTTGTTGCCCAGCTTCAGCTTGATGCGCCCGTCCTGCGGCACGCGGCGCTCGGCGATGTTGAGCAGCGCCATGATCTTGAAGCGCGAGATAAGCGCGGCCTTGAGCTTGGCCGGCGGCTTCATGACCTCCATGAGCGCGCCATCGATACGGTAGCGCACCCGGAGCTCGTGCTCGAAACACTCGAAGTGAATGTCGGACGCGCCGCGCTTCACGGCGTCGGTCATGATCGCGTTGATCAGCTTGACGACGGGCGCATCATCCACTGCCGCCGCGAGCGCCGCGGCGGAAACCTCGTCGTCCGCGTCCTCGACGACCTCGATGTCGCCGAGGGCGTCGGCGGCGATGTCCTCGAGGAGCGCCGCCATCTGAACGTCCGACGCCTCGTAGTGCTTCTCGATGAAGTTCCGCAGCGTGAACTCCCCGGCGAGCACCGGGAAGATGTCGTAGCGCGTGATGAACTTCAGGTCGTCGATGACCGCGATGTTGCTCGGGTCGGCCATCGCCACCGTCAGCGTGCGTCCGTCACGCTTGAGCGGCAGGATGAGGTGCTTCGTCGCGAGGTCGTTCGGGACGAGCTTCAGAATCCGTTGATCGACCTCGAAGCGCTGGAGGTCGACGGCCGGGATCCGGTGTTGCCGCGCGACGAGCTTCGTGAGCTCGTTCTCGTCGATGTAGCCGAGCTTGACGAGACAGTAGCCGAGTCGGTTGCCGCTCTGCGTTTGCTCCTGGAGCGCGCGTGAGAGCTGATCCTTGGTGATCAGCCCCTCGCGGACGAGCATCTCGCCGATTCGGTCTTGCGTCGCTACCGGTGCGGCCACGTTATGCGGATCGCGAGAAGAGATGGAATGAGAGCACGGTCGTCTCTGATTATCGGCAGGTGGGCCGCGCGCAGTAACCGCGCCGCTACGTGGCCTAATTCCGACGCGCGCGACGAGCCGGCCTCGATGTCGATGAAGGCGTGCTAAGTCGCGAACCCACAACCGCATTGCTAGGACGCGCGGTCCCCGAAAACGTCACCCTGCCCTCGAGTTGCCGACCGAGCGCGGGCCCGACGCCGCGGACGCGCTGGAGACCGTCGAGCGACCCGAAGGGGCCGTTGGCCTCACGATCCTCGACGATCCGTCGTGCCAGGACGGGCCCGATGCGCGGCAGGGCTTCGATTGCGTCCGCACTGGCGACGTCGAGATCGATTGGCCCTGCGAACGCATTCGGCGCAAGCGGCCCCGCTCTCGACAGCGCGAGGCTCGACGCGGTAGGTGATGAATCCTTGGTAGCCGCCTTTGGCGGACGTCGTGGCCCGCGGCCCTTTCGCGGACGGGATTTCCGCGCGGCGCTCTCCATGCCGTGTGCGGAGTCTACGGCGGCGAGTTGGCGCGCGAGTGCGGCGCGTGTGGCTGGATCGTCGTGCGTGTCGCCGCGTGCCGCCCGAACCACGCGCACGCTCGCCCCGAGCACGATGACTCCGGCGAGGAACAAAAGCGCCTTGCGTTCGGCGGGCGTGGGCATACGGTGAAGATGCACACGTGGGCGCCGGGCACCGTCATCGATCTATCGCGCCGGCGATCGCGTCATTTCGGAACTACTGAACAGCGCCGGTTGCTGTTAGCTGGAACTGGTTGCTGCAGGGTAACAGCA
>DASURJ010000393.1:0-3394 GCA_036280115.1 Gemmatimonadaceae bacterium | reverse complement strand
GCTGCGCACGCCGGTGGCGGTGGTCCAACACGAGGCGAGTCTCGCCTTGGCGCAGGCGAATCGTGATGCGTCGGAGTACGAGGATTCGCTGCGCGTCGTACGCGACGCCGGCCGCCGGATGCGCCGTCTCGTCGACGATCTCTTTCTCCTTGCTCGCGCCGATGCAGGCGAGCTCCCCGTGCGTCACGAGGCGCTGTACCTCAACGATTTGGTGAGCGATTGTGCGCGCCAGATCCGGTCGCTCGCCGAGGCACGCGGCGTCTGCATCGAGGTCACGCCGATGCCCGAGGCACCGCAGATGGGCGACGAGGGCCTGCTCAGTCGCGTCGTCCTCAACCTCCTCGACAACGCCATCAAGTACTCACCGGCCGGCGCGTGCGCGGCGGTCGGGCTCGAGGCGGGCGAGCTCGAGTACCGCATCTGGGTGGAAGATACGGGTCCTGGCATCCCACCAGAGGTGCAGCCGCACGTGTTCGAGCGATTCGTGCGCGCCGACCGGGCCCGCGCCCGCGATGCGGAAACGCTCACCAGCGGCGCCGGACTCGGTCTCGCCATCGCGCGGTGGATCGCGCAAGCGCACGGCGGGCGCCTGGAGCTCGTACGGTCGGGACCGGCAGGGACGCGGTTCGTCCTGCGCCTCCCATTGGACCAGCGTCCATTCCGCGACGCCGCACCTGCGGGCACTTCATGAGTTCCTCACGATCGCGTCACGCTGCGTTCAGGTAGGGGCGGCGAGATTGCGCTCATCACCTTCAGGAGATGTACTCATGAACCGCACGTCGAATGTTCTTGCCGCCGCCACGCTCACCGTCGGCGCCGCGCTGGCGCCACGAGCCGCACAGGCGCAGCAGCCGACCTACAAGCGCGACCTGCCGGCTGCACTGGTGAAGCAGGCCACCGTTTCCGAAGCCGACGCCGCGAAGACTGTCACGGCGCGCGTGAAGCACGCCCGTATCGAGGCCGTGGAGCTGGAGAACGAAGGCGGCAAGCTCATCTACTCGTACGAGCTCAAGGTCGCCGGCAGGTCAGGTGTCGAGGAATTGAACGTGGATGCGAAGACCGGCAAGGTGGTGAGCACCGAGTATGAGAACGCGAAGAGCGAGGCCAGGGAAGCGGCCCAGGAAAGGAAGGAGACGAAGAAGCCCGCGAAGCCGACGCGCTGACCGCGCATCGCCCTCGCAGGCTCCTCCGTGAGCTTGCTGCGTCACCGCTGCAGCACGAGCAGCGTGAACGAGCCGGGAACCATCGGTGGCCGGCGGCGCGGATTGTCCTCCGTCGCCGCCGCCGGTGCGGACCCGAACCTGGCCGACGCCGTGTACACGCGGTGTGTCGCCGGATCCAGCGTCATCGTGCGCGCGCCTGTCATCGTCGGCACGGTCTCCACCAGGTGGTATCGGTCCGGCGCGTCCTCGGTCACCAGCTTGCCGGCGTGCGCGTCGGACACGGCCATCAGCCTGTTGCCGCACACGCTGAACAGGCGCTCATGCTTGCCGTCGAAGGCGAGCCCGCTCGGGTCCTCGCATGGCGCGATGGACCAGCGCTTCACCACGGTGAGCTTCTTCGGGTCGAGCTACGCGATCTCCCCCTTGTCGGCGATGTTGACGAACAGGCGCCCCCGACCGTCCGCGACGCCGACTCGGGCTTCCCGCCGAGCGGGAGGTCGCCGATCTTCTCGCCCTTCACAGGATCGATCGCCGTCGCCGACTGGGCGTCGCCGTTGAATGTGAACACGCGCGTCGACGCCGGGTCGTAGAGCACCGCGTCGTCGTCCACCGCGGCGTGGATGCGCTTCAGGGGCGCCAGGGTCTTCAGGTCGAACATCGTCACCGTGCTGTCGGCGCCCGACGTGACGAAGCCGTGACCCGTGGGATACGCGAGCGCCACACCGTGGCCGCGCTTGAGGCCGCGAATCTCGCCCAGCACCTTGCCGGTCGCCGGGTCGACGACGACCACGCGATTGGAGCGGGTTATGAAGAGCCGCTTCCCCTTGGCGTCGAAGGCGAGGTAGTCCCACCCACCATCTCCGCCGAGCGTGTACTGCTGCGCCACATGAAAGCCGCCCGCGCCGCGAGCGGTGGACTGCGCCGGCGCGGGCACGGCAACAGCGGCCGCTGCAACGACGAGCGCGGCGCCGGCTGCCACCAGCCGTTCCTGACTTGGCATCATGAGATATTCCCCCGGTCGAAGGTGAAGGTCGCCGCCATGGCGGCTGCGAATTGTACGCCTCGCAGCTTACGCGCGGATGACGACGCGACTTCAGCGCTCCTCCCGGGCAGACCCGCCGGATGCAGGACCCGTCAAGCGTGGTCCGCTGTTGGACCTCCGGTGTCATCACAGCGTCAGGTTGAATCTCTAGGTTGCTCCAGGTCCCGAGCGGAGTCGCTCACAAAGTGAGACTCAATGTCGCGATCGGCTGGCTGCTCATGATCTCTGCCTGCCGCAGATCGGCCTCGGCGGATTCGACGACGAGGCTTGCGGCCCCTGCCGGCGCTGGCGGAATCACTCTGGCCGACACCGCTGGCGATGACAGCGCGGCCGCCGGGTCCTACGAGGGCATGGACGGGCGCGGTATTCCACACTACGCCACGCTCGCGATACCGCCCGTGGACTCTCTGCTCCTGCGCCGCGCGTATGGCATCGAGGACCCGCATCGCCTGTACGTGTCCGACTCCACGGAGGAAGGGATGCTCAAGTACGACACGAAGGCGAAGCGCTGCCGCACCTGCTACGTCAACAGCTACCGCGTGGGCTACGTGTCGGTACGCCGGCCCGGCGAGTCCTGGGAGGAGGCCGAGCGTCGCGTCAGGACAACGTCGCCACGCACATTCACCGGCAGC
Source organism: Gemmatimonadaceae bacterium (assembly GCA_036280115.1). Lineage (GTDB taxonomy): Bacteria > Gemmatimonadota > Gemmatimonadetes > Gemmatimonadales > Gemmatimonadaceae > JAJKIV01. The sequence goes on along the minus strand of DASURJ010000393.1, from coordinate 557 downwards.
GCGGTCCCCTCGAGCACCTCGACCGCCGACCTCGATCCGGACGTGAAGCCGATCGCCGAGGCGATGTTGCGCGATGCGCGGGCGGCCGGGTTCCGGATTCGTGTCACGGCAACCTACCGCTCTCCGCTTCGCGAGGCCTATCTGATGGCTGAAGGCCCTGGCCGTACCCACACGTTGACGTCGAACCACTCCTACGGCCGAGCGCTGGACATCGTCGTGGACGACGGCAATCGACGTCACGCCGCCACGAGGCGCGACTGGATCGCCTTTCGTCGCTGGGTCACACGGTACCGCACGTCGAACGGCGTGCCTTTCCGCATCCTCGGCCGGCTCGATCGCACCTGGGACTGGCCACACGTCGAGCTGCCGTCGGGCACCCTCGGCTTCGGCTCGATCGACGACGCCGTTGCGCGCGCGCGGAGCTGCCTCGCTCCAGGCACCACCGTTTCCTGCAACTTCCCTCCGCACCTTCCCCCGAGGCTCGCGCATCCGCTCGTGCGGTAGAGGCTTCGCCAGCGAGCATCGTGGGCGGTCTCGTCCCTCTCACCTTGGAGGAT
>DASURJ010000392.1:0-3688 GCA_036280115.1 Gemmatimonadaceae bacterium | reverse complement strand
TGGGCTTCGTTCGGCAAGCCATCGATCAGGGCGGGCGCGTTCGCGGGATTCGCGTGCCCGGTGGTGCCGCGCTCTCCCGCAAGCAGACCGATGAGCTCGAGACCGTCGCCAAGTCCGCCGGGGCAGGCGGGCTCATCGTGCTGAAGCGCACGAGTGCGGGGCTGGAGGGAAAAGGCGCGAAGTTCCTCGCGGAAGGCACCGCCGACCGACTCGCCCTCCTCGCAGGAGATCTCGGCCTCTACGTCGCGGCGCCGGACGCCGTATCGTCACCCGCCCTCGACCGGGTCCGGCAGGACGTTGCTCGCCGCATGAACCTGGTCGACACGAGCAGGCTCGAGTTCCTGTGGGTCGTGGACTTTCCGATGTTCGAGCGCGATGACGCAACGGGCGGTGTCACGCCGGTGCACCATCCCTTCACCTCGGTCCACCCCGACGACGGCCAGTTGCTTGCAACTGATCCGGTAAAGGCTCGGGCGCTGGCGTACGATGTCGTCCTCAACGGTACCGAGCTCGGAGGAGGGAGTATCCGCATCTCGGATCCCGCGGACCAGTCACGCGTATTCTCATTGCTCGGCATCGACGACGACACGGCCCGGGCTCGGTTTGGTTTTCTCCTCGACGGGCTCCGTGCCGGAGCGCCGCCCCACGGCGGTATTGCGTTCGGCTTCGATCGGGTGGCGATGCTGATCGCCGGCGCCCCGTCGTTGCGTGATGTCATCGCGTTCCCCAAGACGACCGCTGCGCGCGCCTTGTTCGAGGGAGCACCGACGACCGTACCCGCCGCCGACCTGGAAGACCTTCACCTCGCCGTGGTAGGAGACTGACGGAGCGACGTTGAGCGACGACCAAACGACACAGCGTCTGAACGTGGAAGGCGCCGACCTGCTGACACTGGCCGGCGTGAACGACGCGAATCTCATCGAGTTGCAGCGCCAGACGGGCACCCGCGTCGCGCTGCGCGGTGACACGATGACGCTCACCGGCACCACGGACGCCGTCGAGCGCGCGGCTTCGGTGGCGCAGCGGATGATCGACGCGGCCAAACAGGGCACGGTCCTCGACGCGGACGACGTCCTGCGGATGAGCATGGATGGCACGCGCGAGGCGCCCGTCAGCGGCGACGTCCGTATCGTGCTCCCCGGCATCAAGAGAATCATCCAGCCGAAGACGCCGGGGCAGGCCGAATACCTTCAACTGATCGCGGACAACGACATCGTCGTCGGGATCGGGCCGGCCGGGACGGGCAAGACGTACCTGGCCGTCGCCGCGGCGGTCGACGCCCTGACCCGGAAACGGGTTCGCCGCATCATCCTGGCCCGCCCGGCGGTCGAGGCCGGTGAGAGCCTGGGCTTCCTTCCGGGCGACATGCAGGCGAAAGTGGACCCGTATCTGCGGCCGCTGTATGACGCGCTCGAGGACATGCTCCCGGTAGAGCGGATGCAGAAAGCGCTGGAAACGCGAACCATCGAGATCGCCCCCCTCGCTTACATGCGCGGGCGGACGCTCGCCGACGCGTTCGTGATTCTCGACGAGGCGCAGAACGCCACCGCGGCGCAGATGAAAATGTTTCTGACGCGGCTCGGTGTGAACTCCAAGACGGTGATCACGGGGGACAAGACGCAGATCGATCTGCCGAAACGCGAGGAGTCCGGGTTGATGCAGATCGAGCGCATCCTCACCGGTATCGACGGCATCGGCTTCCACTACCTGAACGATACTGACGTCGTTCGCCATCGCCTGGTGCGCGAGATCATCAAGGCGTACGCGGAAGACGGAGGCGATTGAACGCCATGGTCGGTTGGTCACGCGACGCTGACGAGCCCGACCCACGCGGACGCGCGTTTCGCTACCACGGCCTCCGCGTGCTCGTCGCGCTCGGGACGGCCGCCACCACCTACCTCGTCTTCCCCGCGTCTCCCGCGGTCGATTCGCCGATCCTCGAGATCGGCTCGGTCGCGCCGGACAACGTCATCGCGCCATTCGCCTACACGGTCTCAAAATCGGCTGAGGAGCTCGCACGCGAGCAGGATGAGATCGTCGAGTCGGTCGAGCCGATCTTCACGCTCGTCCCGGCCGCACTCGACTCGTCGCGGGCGTTGACCGACCAGTTCGCCGAAGGGCTGCGACGCATCACCGGCACCGAGGCCCAGCGTGCCGACTCGATCCAGGCTCTCGGGAGCCGTCTCGGAGTCGAGCTGACCGACGAAGAGGCGAGATACCTCGCCGCGCCTGGCCGAGCGCAGGCTGTGATAGACGCAGTCCGACGCGTGTACGATCGATGGCTGCCAAGCGGGATCGCATCGTCAGGCGTGCTCGACGCGGTACAGGGGTCCGTGACGCTGAGGCGTGACAGTGTCGAGCGGTCAATCAACGCCGATAGCATCCCCGGATTCTCACGCCTGCTGTCGCGCTCTCGGCTGCTTCACCCCGATCCGCAGTCCGTCGCCGGTGACGCGGCCTATCGCAAGTTGCTGACGGCGTTCTTCCGGCCGACGATCGTGTACGACCGGGTTGCCACGGAAAGCGCGCGTCGGGCGCTGCGGCAGTCGGTGCCGAGCGTCAAGTACACGCTGCGCCCGGGAGAGAAGATCGTCGGCGCGCACGAAGTCGTGGGTCGCGAAGAACACGAGAAGATGCGCGCCCTGCGCGACGAGTTGTCGAGTCGCGGCGACAGCCGACGGAGCGTGAGCCGCGTCGTTGGGGCAGTGCTGTTCAACACGCTCGTGATCGCGATCTTCGGGCTGACGCTGCTGCTGTTCCGCCCACAGCTCTACGCGTCGGCCCGCGCCGTGCTGCTGTTCGCGATCGTCTTCACGATCGTCATCGTCTCATCGTCGGTGATCGCGCACCTGCCGGGGCGCGTGTATCCGGAGCTCGTGCCGGTCGCGTTCGCCGCGGTCATCGTGAGCATTCTGTTCGATCCGCGGATCGGGATGATCGCCACGATGGTGCTTGCCGTGCTGGTCGGCGGGCAGGCCGAGTTCCGCGGGACCAACGCGCTGTTCCTGAATCTCATCGGCGGAACAGCGGCGGCGTTCACGGTTCGGATCGTTCGGCATCGCAACCAGACACACTACGCCGTCCTCGCCATTGCCGTCGCGTACCTTGTCGGTGCGTCGGCCATCGGGCTGACACTCGACCTGCCCATGACCGACATCGGGTATAGTGCAATGCGCGGCGCGCTCAACGCCGGCGTCTCGGTGTCGCTCGCCATGGTCCTGCTTCCTGGTGCTGAGCAGTTCGCCGGCGTGGACACGGACTTCCGCCTGCTCGAGTGGTCCGATCTCAACCGCCCACTGCTGCGTCGGCTGAGTCTCGAGGCGCCCGGGACGTACGCGCACACGATCGCCATCGCGAACCTCGCCGAGAGCGCGAGCAACGCGATCGGCGCGAACGGACTGCTCGCGCGCGTGGGCGCCCTCTACCACGACATCGGAAAACTCAAGAAGCCGCAGTACTTCGTGGAGAACCAGGCGAGGGGCCGCAATCCGCACGACAAGCTCAAGCCGACCACGAGCGCCGCGATCATCCGCAACCACGTGCTCGAGGGGCTCGAGCTCGCGGAAGAGCACAAGCTGCCGCGCGGAGTACTCGCGTTCATCCGCGAGCATCACGGCACGGGGCCCATCAGTTTCTTCCTCGAGAAGGCGAAGGAACGCGACGGGCTCCCGGCAAACGCGGCAGAGTT
>DASURJ010000391.1:0-7369 GCA_036280115.1 Gemmatimonadaceae bacterium | reverse complement strand
CAGGTCCGACCGGTCCCTGCGGTCCTTGCGGGCCCGCCGGTCCGATTGGACCCGCGGGTCCGACGGGACCTTGCGGACCCATGGGCCCCTGCGGTCCCTGGGCACCAGCCGGCCCTTCGACCTCCCACTGTATTTCGATATGGCTCGGCGCTTTGCAGGTTTCGGTGGGATCTTCTGCCTTGATGCGGTACAGCGTGCCGCTGTTAGGCACGTAACAGGCGTAGATCACTTCCGGGTCCTCGAGCAGGAACGACAGTCCGCTCGACTCTGCCTTCGCCTGGCGGGACGCAACCGTAGCGCCCAGAATCGTTAGGGCCAGGAGACCGGCCAGGCCGGCCGTCCGCCTCGGGGTGGAGCGCGAGATCTTCATTGAATGACTCCTCGTTGTTGTCGTTGTGTCGTTCTCAAAGTCCTGCCACGATGGCGAGGCGAACTGCGTCGATGTCCGGCGCCAACGCCCTGTCGGCCTGCCGGGCATAAACGTCCAGGCTCTGGTCGGCCGCTCGCAGCGCTTGCCGAGCACCGGCGAGATCCCTGCGCTCGAGCGACGCGAGTGCCTGCGTCAGTCCCGCTCCGATCGCTGTTCTGGAGCTGCCGGGCTCGAACGTCGGCAGTACGCGCTCGAGTACGTCCAGAAGTGCCGTGCTCGCCGCGTCCGGCCTGAGACCGCGCGCACCGGAGCTGCTTACGGCCGCGAGGACCTGCTGCGGAACTGCGTCGGCCTCGGGGATGGTGGCCTCTGGCGCGACCGGCGGGTCGTCGCACGCCGCCAGCGTGAGGCAGGCGGCGCCGATCGCCACGGTCAACGAGGCCTGGAACCTCTTGATTATCCTGGTCATAAGGTTCTCGGTTCTCCTGGGTCTGATGTCGTTGGGCAGTGTGCCATGTGTGCCGAGACGCCTGCCGCGAGTGCGTGAGCGTCCGGACACTGTCCCTGCGTCGTTTGTGCGCGGAATGCGACATCGGCAGCACCCGCGCACCGCGGCGCTCCGACGAGCGGGGGAGGGAAGTGTTGGCGGTGACCTCGAGCCGGCCCCGATGTCGAGCGCAATCGTGCGGGTCGCGCGGTGTTTTAGAATGGCTCGTCGCCGCGCAGCGACCCTCTCGCGAACGCCAGCCGACGGGTCAGCCGTCGATCGGCAGCCACGGCGGCCCATTCACCGCCGTTAGGCACGGCGTGTTACGGCTTGCGGGGCGCCGACTCGAGTGCGCGGACCGCGGCCTGATCCCCCCGGGAGATTGAGCTTCCCAGTGTCGTTCGGCGGGCCGGTGAACGGCGGGCTGGACCAGCGTACGGTGACCCTATCGGGGAGGATTCATCCACTCCGGGCCCGCGCGGATCGGTCGGTGTTATTGCGCCCCGTCGAAGTACGAGACGACGAGCTGCGCGATGCGTCCGATCCTGTCCTCCGCCTCCCCGTACGACCCCTCGATCGCGTTCGCGAAAAATGCGATCACGATCGGCCCCGAGCGCGCGAGCATCACCCCCACGTCGTTCGCCAGCACTGGCGGGAAGTCGCCCGTCTTGTGCGCGACCGGTACGCCCACAAAATGAGGCAAGCGACGAGCACCGGACTGCTGAGCGCGCATCATGCGCATCATGTCGGTGCACGACTCTCGCGCGGCGATCGCGGGCGCACTGGCCGTTCCGTCGCTGCAACGCTGGATCGCCTCGAGCATCCGTCCCGTGCCGCGCGGCGTCATCGCGCCCAACCAGTATGCGCGGTCCGCGGTCGTCTTCTCGTTCGCGCTCGCGCCCTGCGGCAACGCGCGGTACTTCGCGAACAGCTCGCCCGTCGTCATCGTCAGCTCGAGCGCGTCGCCGTAGCCACTCTCACCAAGCCACGCGTTCACGCGCGACGTTCCGCCGACCTTCGCGATCGCGATGTCCGTCGCGGTGTTGTCGCTCGTGATGATCATCTGCAGGATCACGTCGCGAAGCGTCGGTTGAAGGCCGGGATCGTGATAGCGAAAGATCCCGGACCCGCCGCGAACATCGTCGGCACGGAGCGTCACACGCTCGGCCAGTGAGAGCTGGCGTTTGTCGGCCATCTGAAAGGCGAGCACCATCACCGGAATCTTGATGACGCTCGCGCTGTTGAACATCTCGTCGGCGCGGACGCCGGCTTCCTCGCCCGTCGTGAGGTGCTTCACCCACACCCCCGCCTTCCCGGGAAAGCGGGCGATCTCGGCGTCGAGCAAACGTTGCAGCCCCGACGCGGTACGCGGCGCTTGTGACTGCCCCCCGGCGGGAGGCGCCGCGAGCATCGACACCAGGGTCAACACGACTGTGTCACGAGCTAGGCGCATGGCAATCACTCCGCTGGTGGAGGGCGCTGGGTGTGCGGCAGCAGGTGCCCCAGCATGGCTTTCAGGCGGGCGGGACTCACGTGCTGCAGCGCCTTGGCCGGTGCAACGCACGTTAGGTGTCCGCTTCGTGAGGGTCGCCCGCGCTGAGGCGCGCGCGAAGGCGCTGCAAGCCGTTCGCCACGAAGGATCGATATCCATCGCGCGGCAAGAACTCCAAGGCCGCGATGCCCCGTTCAACGGCGTCGATTGCCTGAGCGGTCTCCGCGAGCGCCCGGTAGCTATCGCCGAGATTGAGGTACAACGAGGCGAGGAACAACTGGGCTCGCCCGTCGGGGACGGCTTCCGCGCGCTCGACTGCGACGCGGTTCCAATACAGGGAGTCCGCGGGCGAGGTTTGATGACGGGCGAGGTAGTGGGCGGCAATGCTGGCCTCGTAATCATCACGATGCGAGTCCCAGGCTTGCTGGAACAACGCGCGGGCGGCATCGGGGTCGCCGTCCACGGACATCCCCGCCGCGCAGAGCCGTACCACTGGACTGTCGATGTCGATCATGCATCACAAGAACTGTGTGGACATCCAACGCCTCCAGATGAGCTGCCCGCGGATGAAATAGAGCGCGGGCGCAGCCCCGCGCAAACCGCTGATCGCCTGACAGCACCACATCCTCTTGTGGGAATGCTGCGTTGCGGATACCGGGTGAGTTACGTGGCCGACGGCGGTGATAACCGCGGGCCAGTTTTTCCGGGCGCGCGACCTCTTTCGTCGCTCTCTCGGTCGAACGGCCGGCGGCCCCCCTTTCGACATCGCGCGGTCCGCGCCCATCATATTCCGCGACGACCTTCCTCCCGGAGTGTGCATTGAACTGCTCCCGCCTCCTCGCCGCCGTCGGCCTGCTCGCGGCCGCCAGCGCCCTCGACGCCCAACAGACCTCCCGCACCGAGCCCGTGACAGGGCTCCGCGACAACGGCACGGGCTTCCACGCTCTCGTCGGCGCCCGGGTGGTCACCGCCCCTGGCCAGGTGCTCCCGAACGCGACAATCGTGATCCGCGACGGGCTCATCACCGCCGTGGGCGCGAACGTGCAGCCGCCCGCTGGCGCACGCGTCTGGAACCTCGCCGGTCAGACCATCTATCCAGGCTTCATCGACGCACACGCGGACCTCGGCGTCGGCGAGGTCCCGCAGGGTGGCGACGTCGGCCCCACACACTGGAATCCGCAGGTGCGTGCGTGGTTCAGCACCACCGCGAGCCTGAAGGACGACACCACGCGCCGCGCCGCCCTGCGCTCGCTCGGCTTCGGCACCGCGCTCGTCGTGCCGAAAAACGGCATCTTCCGCGGCAAGGCGTCCGTCGTGAACCTCGGCGACTTCGGCGCGCGCGAACGGGTGCTCCGCCCCGACCTCGTCCAGGCGATCGGCTTCCAGCGCTCGTTCCCGCTCGGCGGCGTCTACCCGAACTCCTCGATGGGCACGATCGCGCTCATGAAGCAGACCTTCATGGACGCGGACTGGTATCTCCGCGCGCGCGACGCGTACGAGAAAGGGGGCCGAGCCGGTCTCCCGCCGGAGACCAGCGAGGCGCTCGAGGCACTCGGCGACGTCGTGCGCGGGCGGCAGCCAGTGATGTTCCAGACGGAGAGCGAGGAGGACTACCTCCGGGCGTACCGCCTCGCGACCGACTACAAGCTGACCCCGTGGTTCCGAGGCAACGGGCAGGAGTATCGCCTGCTCGACGTGCTGCGCGGTCGCACGCAGCCGCTCATCGTTCCGCTGAACTTCCCCGACGCCCCCGACGTCTCGACCCCCGAAGCGGCGCTCGGCGCATCGTTCGCGGCACTCCGCCACTGGTACCTCGCGCCGACCAATCCTGCACAGCTTGCGAGTGCGGGAGTCAACTTCGCGCTCACCACGGACGGCCTGTCGTCGATCGGGCAGTTCCTCCCGAACCTCCGCATCGCGGTCGCACGCGGGCTCGCACCCGACAAGGCGCTCGCAGCGCTGACGACTGTCCCCGCCGCCTTGCTCGGAATCGAGCGAACACACGGCACGATCGCCGCAGGCAAGGTCGCGAATCTCGTCGTCGCCGACGGCAACCTCTTCACCGAAGAAGCCGCCGTGCGTGACGTATGGGTGCAGGGGACGCGGTATGGCGTCACGCGCCCGCCGCAGATCGACCCGCGCGGCACGTGGACGATCACGACGGCCGATGTGAACGGATTCCCCGCCACGCTGCGCGTCGAGGGGCCGCTCAATCGTATCCGCGGAACGATCTCCGCCCCCAACGGTCGGCCGATGCAGCTCACGTCGGCCCGCATCATCACCGAGACCGGCCGTCTCGAAGTGACCTTCGACGGCGAGCCGCTCGGCCATCAGGGCCGGGTGCTGCTCACCGGGTCGGCGCAGGGCGAAAATTTCTTCGGATGGATGTCGCTCCCGAACGGCGCCGACGTCACGTACACTGGTTCGCGCACGGAGCAGTTCGAGGGCCCCGCGCGCGGCACCGTGGCCATGAGGGTCCCGAATCTCACGCTCCCGTCGATAAGGCCTGCGATGGAGTTCGGGCGCGCCGCGCCGCCGCCGCAGCCACCGGCCGTATTAGTGCGCAACGCGACAGTCTGGACGCAGGGGCCGCAGGGGCGCCTCGAGAACGCCGACGTGCTCTTCCGCGCCGGCAAGGTCGCGCAGGTAGGCCAGCGGCTAACCGCGCCGGCTGGCGCGACGGTGATCGACGCCACCGGCAAACACGTCACTCCGGGCCTGATCGACCCGCACACCCACGGGGGTGTGAGCTCGGTGAACGAGAGCGGCTTCGCCATCGTTCCCGAAGTGCAGATGGGCGACGTGCTCACGCACAACAACATCTGGTTCTACCGCCAGCTCGCCGGCGGCCTGACGACCACGATGATCAAACACGGCTCCGCCAACCCGATCGGCGGCGAGAACGTGTACGTGAAGATTCGGTGGGGCTCGCTCCCGGACGAGATGAAGCTCCAGGGCGCCCCACGAACGGTGAAGTTCGCGCTCGGCGAAAACCCGAAGCGCAATCCGAATCGGTATCCCGACACGCGCATGGGAACACAGGAAATCATTCGCGACCATTTCATGGCCGCGCGTGACTACCAGGCGGTGTGGAAGAAATGGGAGGCCGACCGCACGAAAGCCGGGATCCCACCACGACGCGACCTGCGAATGGAAGCGCTGGTGGACATCCTCGAACAGGAGCTCCTCGTGTCGTCGCACGGCTACCGCGCCGACGAGTTCCTCGCGCTCGTGCGCCTGGCGGAGGAGTTCGGCTTCCGCGTGCAGACGCTGCAGCACGGCGTCGAGGCGTACAAGATCGCCTCGGAGCTCAAGAAATCGAACGTCGCGGCAGTCGTGTGGAGCGACTGGGGCGCGTTCAAGCTCGAGGCGTACGACGCAACGAACTACAACGCGCGTCTCCTCATGGAGGCGGGAGTCGTGACGTCGCTCCATTCGGACAACTCCGAGATCTCGACGCGCATGAACTGGGAGGCCGGGAAGCTCCTGCGCACCGGTGTGACCGAGGTGCAGGCGCTCTCCACCGTCACGAACCAGGCAGCCAAGGCGATCGCGATCGATGACCGCGTCGGCTCGCTCGAAGCGGGCAAGGACGCCGACTTCGTGATCTGGAACGGCAACCCGCTCTCGCAGTTCACGAAGGCGGAGCAGACGTGGGTCGATGGCCGTCGCTACTTCTCGCTCGAGGAGGACGCGGCGCTGCGGGCGGATATCGCGCGGCAGCGCAGTCAGCTCATCCAGGCGGTCCTCGCCGCCAGCCGCTCGGACAACACGGACCAGTCAACCGATCGTCCGGCACGCACACCCCGGGGAGGACGCTGAGATGCCGACCATGACACTGCTCTCCCGCGCCGCCGGGATCGCGCTGCTCGGCGCCACGGCGCTCGCCGTTCATACCGAGGCCGCGACCGCGCAGGTGATGATGCCGGTCCCCCCGCAGTCACAGCCCGTGGTGTTGCGCGGGGCGACGATTCACACCGTCACCAAAGGGACGATCCAGAACGGCACGATCGTGCTCGAGAATGGCAAGATCACGGCGATCGGCACCGATGTCCAAGTGCCGCGCGCCGCGAAGGTGGTGGACGTGACGGGCAAACACATCTATCCCGGGCTCATCGACGCGTACAGCACGGTGGGTCTTACCGAGATCGGTGCGGTCGATGTGTCGAACGACATCAGAGAGCGCGGCGACTTCAACCCGAACGTGCGCGCCGAGGTGGCGGTGAACGCGGAGAGCCGCCACATCGGCACCACGCGGTCGGCCGGCGTGCTGGTCGCGTTCAGCACGCCGGAAGGAGGCGTGGTCTCGGGCCTCTCCTCGGCGATGTCGCTCGAGGGGTGGACGTGGGAGGAGATGTCGATGAAGGGCGCGGCGGCGCTGAACGTGAGCTGGCCCGACCCTAACGCGCGCCCGCGCCCCGGTTTTGGCGGTGGCCCGCCGGGCGGACCTAACGCCCGCCCTCGTCAGCCACCCAAGAGCTACGCCGAGCAGGTGCAGGAGCTCAAGAACTTCTTCGCCGAGGCGCGCGCGTACCGCGATGCGGTGAAGGCAGGGCAGACGGTGCGCTCCGACGTGAAGTATGCGGCGATGATCCCCGCGCTCGACGGCGCGATCCCCGTGGTCGTTGCGGCCGACGGCGTCGCGCAGATCAACGACGCCATCACGTGGGCCAAGCAGGAGGGCCTGCGCCTCGTGATCCGCGGCGGCGCCGACGCGATCCACGTTGCGGCGCGGCTCAAGGCGGAGAACGTCCCGGTGATCCTCACGTCGACGATGGCCGCGCCCGAACGGGCGTATGAGGGCTACGACGGCGCGTACAGCATGCCCGCAAGGCTGCACGCGGCGGGGGTCAAGTTCGCGATCGCCGGCGGCTCGGGGGCGCTGTACAGCAACCGGCTGCCGTGGGACGCGGGCGTCGCGGTGGCGTTCGGGCTGCCGGAGGAGGAGGCGCTCAAGGCGGTGACGATCAACGCCGCGGAGATCATGGGCGTGAGCGACAAGGTGGGCTCGCTCGAGGTC
>DASURJ010000390.1:0-14009 GCA_036280115.1 Gemmatimonadaceae bacterium | reverse complement strand
ACACCGGTGACGGATCGGCGCCGCGCTCCGACAAACACGACGATCGCTCGGAATAGCGCGACGCCCATCCACATCTGCAGCCCCACCCCGAACGCAAGCGGCAATGCAAACAGACCGACGAACGCCGCCACAAACGAGTCCGGCGCGAACGTCTCGGCCAACGTCACCCCAAGGACGCCCGCGCCGAGAAACAACACGACGAGCGACGCGATGAGCGCGAGGGCGCTCGGCTCTCGAGGCGTTAGGCCCTCCGATACGTCGTTCCGCGTGTCGTTCGCCACGACGTGTCTCCGTGCTATCGCGTCGTCTCGACCTTCACCTCGCGGTACCCCGCGGGGATCTCGAACAGGTTGCCGGGCAGCGATACCGTCCGGATGTCACGCATCTCGGTGCGCACCTTCGCCAGGGTGCCCTGCGTCGCCTGCTCGTCGCTCTTCTGCTCCTTCGGCTGCGCCCGCTGTGATTCGATCGCTTTCCCGATCATCCCACGAAGCCCGCCACGACGCTGCTCCTGTGGCGCTGCACCACCTTCCGGCTCGCCCAGCGCCAGCGCGCGATTGAACTTCTGCTTCGGCGCTACGATGACCAGGTGCATGGTGGACAGGACCGCAATGCCTTCCACCTTCTGTGCTTCTTCCTGCGCCTTCTTCATGGCGTCGGCCATGCCAGGGTTCGCCGCCATGGCTGGGCCCAGGTTGGCGCGGTTTCCGAACGCGGCCGCCGCGAGCTCCTTCGACGCCTCCTGCTCCCACGCGCGCACCGCGTCGCTCGCGGGGCCGGTCGTCGCGTTCCACGTATCCATGAGGATCACCAGCGTCCCCGCTTCCTCGGACTGCGCCTGGCCCTGCGGCGTGACGTGGATGTTCGTCTCCATCGTCACGAACATCCGCTCGGCCGAGTGCCCGTTGATGGCGCGGCGCTGGCTCGTCGGTTCGACCTTGAGATCGACGATGAAGTCCGCCTTGTTGCCCGCCGAGTCCACGGCCGTTCCCTTCAGCTGATCCTTGCTCGCCTCGGCCTTCATCCCGCGGACCGACGACGTCGCCACAGCGGCCATGTCTGCGATCGGAACCGCGGTATACGTCCTGGCTTCCTTGTCTATGACGATGTAGCGGCCGTTGTCGAGGTCGAATATCGTCGCCCGCTTGTCGTCCTCCGACCTGAGCTTCTTGCCCTTGATGTAGGCCGTCTCCTTGAACTCGTTGCCGCCGGCCATGCGCATCATCGCGTTCATGGCGCCGCCGAGGTCGACTTTCGTGACGGTGGTGTACTGCACGTCCTGCGCGATGGCCGCGGGCGCGACGATAGCGGTCAACGCGAGCGCGAGAGCGGGGAGTCGCCGCGAGGCGATCGACATGTGAACCTCCGGTGATGCGGTGCAGCGGGAGTGGCTTTGTGTGAGGACCGTCTAATTCGACGGGTGAGACGATACACCATCGCTGGCGAGGCCGGAAGTCGGATCCTGTCCGGAAACGGTCGGTTGATCCGCCCGAGAAACAGGGGCTGGACGCCGTGGCGGCGTCCAGCCCCGTACTGCTCGAGCGGCGCTCGGAACGTGACTGTTTTCGTGCGTCGATAGCGAGGCGCGCCGCACCGATCTCGGCGTGCAGCTCGGGCGCAATGCGCTCGAGCGCATCGATCACGTCGAGCGTCTCCGTATCGGCGACCAACGTGCCGGGCTCCAGCTCGTCGCCGCTCCGTGCGTGCTGCTCGTGCGGCGCGACGGGGCCGGCGTGGTCACCGCAGGCGGCCACGGTAGCAACGGCCACCGCCGGCAACAGGCGGCTCCTGCGTAGTCGCGCGAACGCCGAACCAGCGCGCGTGGGAGTGTATAGGCGCATGTCGAGTCTCGACGGTCTTGGTTGGTAGACGGACTGGGACGTGGGCGAGGCGGGCCCAACCCACGTTAGGCACGGCATGAGCGACGTGACGACTACGCCGGATTTGCATTGCCGAGCCCGGCACAGCGCGTATCTTCCGGTCTCAGAACCCCTTGGGCGATAAACAGCATGACCTCACAACGCCCCCACCCCGACTCGACGGCCCCACCGCCGGCTACCACCAGCGCCGCGGAGGTCGAGACCCTGTTTCCGCTCCTCTACGAGGAGCTCCGCCGCATTGCGCACCGCCAGCTCGCGGTCGAACGCCCCGGCCACACGCTCTCCACGACCGCGCTCGTGCACGAGGCGTACGTCAAGCTCGCGGTCCAGACCCGCGCGCAGTTCGCCAGCCGCGCGCACTTCCTCGCGGTCGCGGGACAGGCGATGCGACGCATCCTCGTCACCCACGCGCGCAAGGTCCGCGCGGACAAACGGGGCGGCAGCTGGAGCCGGCTCGACCTGGACCAGGTGGACATCCCGGTCGAGGAACGCGCCGAGGCCCTCGTGCTGCTCGACGGCGCGCTCGAACGCCTCTCGGCCCTCAACCCGCGGCTCGCCCGGGTCGTCGAGTGCCGGTTCTTCGGCGGGATGACCGAAGAAGAAACCGCGAGCGCCCTCGACGTGACGGAGCGCACGATCAGGCGGGATTGGGTGAAGGCCAAGGGATGGCTGCTGAGCGACCTCGACGCAACTCGTGGATCCTGAGCGCTGGCGGCGCATCGAGGCCCTCCTCGACGCCGCACTCGACCTTCCCGCCGCCGAGCGCGCCGGGTTTCTCGCGACGGAGTGCACCGACGATCCGACGCTCGCGGCCGAGGTCACCGCCATTCTCACCGCGGGCGAGGCGCCCGATGCCGTACTCGATCACTCGGCTGCCCGGTTCGGCGCTTCGGTCGTTGCGCCTAACGACGAGACGCCTGTAGCGGCGCCGGGACGTGTCGGCGCGTATCGGATCGAGCGCGTGCTCGGCGAGGGAGGCATGGGTACGGTCTATCTCGCGCATCGCGACGACGGCGAGTTCGAGCAGCGCGTCGCGCTCAAGCTGGTTCGCCGCGGCCTCCACCTGGATTCGCGCATCGTTCAACGGTTTCGCGACGAGCGCCGGATTCTCGCAGCGCTCGAGCATCCCGGGATCGCGCGCCTGCTGGACGGCGGGCTGACCAGCGAGGGGCTCCCGTATTTCGCGATGGAGTACGTCGCCGGACTTCCAATCGATCGGTACTGCGAGACGCACGGTCTCGCTCTCGAGGGTCGGCTCCGGCTGTTCGGCCGTGTCTGCGATGCGGTGGCCCACGCCCACGGCAAGCAGGTCGTCCATCGCGACATCAAACCGTCCAACATCCTCGTCACGAACAGTGGCGAGCCGCGGCTCCTGGACTTCGGGATCGCCAAGCTGATCATCCCCGATGGCGACAGCGGTGCCCGGCCCGCGCTCACACGCCGAAGCGAACGGCTGCTGACGCCGGAGTACGCGAGCCCAGAGCAGATTCGCGGCGAAGCGGTGACGGCGGCGACCGACGTCTACGGGCTCGGCGTCCTGCTCTACGAGCTGCTCACGGGGCATCGTCCGTTTCGCCGAGCCGAGCGCAGTGCGCACGCGCTGGAGCGCGCCGTACTCGAGGACGATCCGACGCGGCCATCCGACGTCGCCACGCGCGACGTGGTCCGCCGCAGGCTCAAGGGTGACCTGGATACGATCATCCTCACGGCCATGGCCAAGGAGCCGGAGCGGCGCTATCGATCCGCGGCGGAGCTGGGCGACGACGTTCGGCGGCACCTGGCCGGGACTCCGGTCCTGGCGCGGGGGTCGAGTCCGGTCTACCGAATGCGCCGGTGGGCGAGGCGCCACCGCGTGGTGTTGGGCGCCGCCGCAGTCGTCGCGGTGACGAGCACGGTGATTGCCGCGGCAGTTCTTCGGCCGACGATCGAGAGGCGGCTGGTGCCAGGGATCGCCCGTCGCGTGGTGTTCGAGCCGGAGCTCGCGCTCGACGGCGCCCTCTCCCCCGACGGACGACGCATCGCGTTCGTGGCCGGGACGGAAACGGCACCTCGCCTCTACGTGAAGGATCTCGGCTCGGAGCGAGTCACGCCGCTCGGCGATGACGTCCCTGGCCTGCACCGCTGGCCGCGGTGGTCGCCTGATGGCCGTCGGCTCGCACTGCTCGCCGGATCGCGGCTCTACGAGGTGCCGAGCGACGGCAGCGCGGCTCGCGCGCTCGTCTCGCCTGGTGCTGAAGGGGCGGTGGTCGCGTTTGCGGAATGGTCACCCGACGGGATGAGCATCGCGTACATGGAGGACGGCGCCGTGTTCATCAGGCCAGCGGCTGGTGGCAGTCCGCGGCGCGTGGCGCCGAACGTTCGCGCGCCGCACTCCCTGTCCTGGTCTCCCGACGGTGAGCTGATCGCCGTCGTGAGCGGGAACATCGAGTTCGTGCTCGGAACGCACCCCGCGCCCACTGTCGTGAACCTCGGCAACGCTGGACCGGCGTCGATCTGGGTCGTCCCGGTCCGTGGCGGAGCGGCGATCCCGATCACCGACAATCGTGCACTCAACACGAGCCCCGTCTGGCTGTCGGGAGGACGAACGCTCCTGTACGTCTCGAACCGTGATGGTCCGCGCGACGTGTATCGCATGGAGCTCGACCGAAGCGGGAGACCTGTCGGCGAGGCACAGCGTGTTACGACGGGTCTCGACGCTCACACGATATCGGTGTCGCGAGACGGTGGCCTTCTCGCGTACTCGACCCTGCGACTCACGACGAACATCTGGTCGGTGAGCGCCCCGCGGGATGGCTCGGGCTCGGACGTCGAAGCGTCGCGCGTGACGCGCGGCCAGCAGTCGGTGGAGGGACTCGCACTCTCGGCGGACGGGAGGTGGCTGGCCTTCGACTCGAATCGCGCGGGCAACCACGACATTTACCGGGTTGCAGCCGACGGCGGCGAGGCCACGCAGGTGACGAGCGGTCGCGCCGACGAGTTCATGCCGCACTGGTCGCCCGACGCGAGCGAGATTGCGTTCCATGCGTTCCAGCCTGACGGGACGCGCCGGCTCGAGGTCGTGTCGGCTGAGGGGGGTGTGGCACGGCCCGTGGCTCCCACACCGCGGAACCAGCGACGACCCGCGTGGGCGCCGAATGGCCGCTCGCTCGTCTTCGAGTCGGGGCACGTGGGCGGAAGCGATCTGTATCTGGTCGCGCGCACGGGCGCGGGAAGCTGGGGCCCCCCGCGGCACCTAACGAGTGACGGCGGAGCGGCGCGATGGTCCCCGGACGGCCGCGAGATCCTGTACGTGGGACGCGACGGGATCCGGGTGACGACTCCCGCCGGCGGTCCCGGCCGACTCGTCGTCCCCGCCGGCTCCCCGCCCGATCTGCAGCTGGGAAACGCGGAGTGGAGCCCGGATGGCGCGCGGATTCTCTTCAAGCGGTTCGACGGGGAAGGACGAACGAGCTTCTGGTCGGTCGAGCCCCACGGTGGCGTGCCGCAACTCGTCGCACAGGTCGGTCGCGGGCTTCAGTCCACGCGCCCGGAGTTCGCCACCGACGGACGCCGGTTCTACTTCACGGTGACCGAACGGGCGAGCGACATCTGGACCATGGAGTTGAGGGCCGACCCTCGGTGATCAATCTGGGGGCGCCTGCAGTCGTCGCTCTGCGGACAGGCGTTCGGTGGCCGGCTGACGGAGGGCGGCGTCGCCGATAGCGCGTTCCGGAACTCCGCGCTCCGAATACAGGTTCGGAACTGCACGAGCGATGAGATCCGGATCCCCCATCCAGGGGCGCACCCGTAAGTCCGCGGGAGACAGGCTAGCGTCCGACCGACTCGAGGGCCGCTTGCGCGCGGCGCGTCCACACGTCGGTTGCACCGCGTTTCGCTGCGAGCCGATCGACGACGCCGACAAGCATCCGGCGCGCTTCCGCGCGGCGGCCTAACGCGGCAAGGGCCCGGCCGAGCGAGATACGGACCCCATCGACGCGTGCGTCCTCTGCACCCCATCGGGCGGACAGTACGTCGATCGACTTCTCCAGCATCGGCGCCGCCTCCGCCGGGCGCCCCGCATCGACGAGCGCAGCGCCGTAGTCACGCCGAACCGTGGCGGTCACCATGTGGTCCGGGGGGAAGCGCGTCTCGAGGGTGTGCAGCGCCCTGGCGAACTCGCCGAGTGCCTCGTCCATTCGCCCAGCCCCGCGCAGCATGAGCGCAAGATCCCACTGGTTCGGCGGGAGGATCGCGACCGCGTCGTTCGCGTTGCGCTCGAACGTCGCGTTGGCGAGGCGGCTCATCTCGATCGCCTCATCGATACGACCGAGTCGCTGGAGGGCGAACGTGAGGGAGAGACGCATGATCGCGACCTCGCGATGATCCGGGCCAAGCCGAGCGATGAGGATCCGTAACGCCTCACGAGCGAGCGACTCGGCGCGGGCGGCGTCGCCGGTCTGCAACACGATCATCGCCTGCTGGTTGAGCGCGTTCGCCTCGGCCACTGACGCTGGCTCGGTCGCCCGGTACATCCGGACGGCGACGTCGAGCATCGAGTCGGTGGTGGCATACTCGCGGCGTCGCGCCTTCGCGGAGGCCCAGGCGGTGAGCGCGGCCGCGACCGGTGCACTATTCTCGCCCGCCGTGGCCTGCTCGACCGCCACGAGCCGCGAGAACACGCTATCCGCGTAGTTCGACATCGGCGGCCGGCTCCTTCTCAGCAAGTCCGCCACTCGCCGAAGCTCCGCGTGCGATTCGCCGAAGTCACGCATCGTCAGGCGACCAAACAGCGCCGTCGCGGAGTCTTCCATGGCGCGACCGCCGTCGTTGTCGCCCGAGGCGTGGAGGACGTAGGCGAGGTCGATGAACAGCCCCCACACCGCCGCGCCCTCCGGCTCGATGTCCCGCTGAATCGCGAGCGCTTCACGCAGCGCGGCGGCCGCCTCAGGGAAGCTGTTCCCCTGCATCCGCACCCGAGCGAGCTGGTGCAGCGCGGCGCCGACCGCGGGGCTCGGAGAACCGTCGATGGTGCGCTGCAACTCCACCGCGCGAGCGAGCAGCGGCTCTGCGCGGTCCGTCCGCTGGAGGTTCGCGTACGCGCGACCGATGACCCCCAGTAAGCGAGCCTGGACAGCGGCCTGTCCCGCGAGCTCGGATTCGATCCGGCGAGCGCCGCGGTCAAGCAGGTCGCTCGCGCTGACGGGGTTGCCCGGCGCCGACGTCATGGGATCGGCCACCTCGAATACGCCGACGAGGAACTCCGACACCTCGCGTGCCGCAGCGGCCTCGAGGCGCGCGCGATCGCGCTCCCGCTCGAGCGCCCGCGCCTGCATGGCCGTGGAGATCCCGAACGCAACGAGCAGCGTCGCGACAACCCCGGCGGCAACGACGACCGCACGGTGGCGCCGGACGAAGCGCGACGTCCGGTAGCCTAACGTGTCTGGGCGCGCCCGCACGGGAAGCCGCTCGAGATGCCGGCGAATGTCATCGTGCAGCGCGCCGACGGACGCGTATCGGCGGTCAGGCGTGACGCGGAGCGCCGTCGCGACGATGACATCGAGGTCGCCCGAGAGCCGGCGGCGAAGCCGGGTCGCGTCGGTCGACCGCAACGCCGCCACCGCGTCGGGACTTGGTGCGTCCTCGAGCCCCGGGACCGGGCGGAACGGGGCCGTGGAGACGGGGACGGGGTCCGTGTCCGGACCGCGCTCCGCTCCTTTCCGAGCGCGGGCGTCGACCGGTGGGAGGCCGGCGAGTAGATGGTACAACACCGCGCCAAGCCCGTAGACGTCCGTCGCGGTCGTGATGGGATCACCGTGAAACTGCTCGGGCGCCGCGTAATCCGGCGTGAGGAGCCTGACGCCGGCCGACGTGAGCGTCGCGGCCTCCGCCTTGTCATCCGGGGACGCCAGCAGCTTCGCGATCCCGAAGTCGAGCAGCTTCGGCCGCCCGTCGGTCGTGACGAGAATGTTCGACGGCTTGAGGTCTCGATGGACCACCAGGTTGCGATGTGCGTACTCGACCGCCAGACAAACCGTTCGAAACAGCGCGAGCCGTGCGTCGATGGAGAGGCGACGGGCATCCGCGTACGCCGTGATCGCCTCGCCATCCACGTACTCCATCACGAAGTACGGCCGGCCGTCTTCGGCGATGCCGCCGTCCAGCAGTCGCGCGATGTTCGGATGGTCGAGGCCCGCGAGGATCTGACGCTCGCGCAGGAAGCGCGCGAGGATCGCGTCGGAGTCCATGCCACGCTTGAGCAGCTTGACGGCCACCTTCTGATCGAACTGGGCGTCGGCACGCTCGGCCAGGAACACCCGGCCCATGCCGCCGTGACCGATCTCGCGTATCAGGCGCCACGGGCCAGCGCGCTCCAGCGATGGAGTTGCCCCGGCCACCTCGTCAAGCAGGTCACGGCGCACCCCGGCGAGGAACTGCGGGGGAGCCTCCTCGCGCGCCACGAGCATTCGGGTGACCGCTGCATGCATCTCCGGGCGATCCCCACATCGCTCGGCGACGAATGCCGAACGCTGTTCGGGCGGCAGTTCCAGCGCGTCGGCGAAGATCTCGGCGACGGCAGGCCAATCGATCTCGCTCACGCCCTGCCCTGGTGTGTCACGTTCTTGAGATAGTCGTGAAGCCAGGCGCGCGCGAACTGCCAGTCGCGGTTTACTGTGCGCGTCGTGATGCCGAGCGAATCCGCGGTCTCATCGACGGAGAGGCCGCCGTAGAACCGACATTCCACGACGCGCGCGGCACGCTCCGCGATCGCCGTCAGCTGCTCGAGCCCGTCCTCGAGATCGAGCACCTCGAGGTGCGCACCATCGATGAGCGCGAGCCCCTCGTCGAGCGTGACAACACGCTCGCCGCCGCCGCGCTTCTGTCGCCCGCGCCGGCGCGCGTGATCGACGATGATGCGGCGCATCGCCTGCGCGGCGGCCGCGAAGAAGTACGCACGGCCGCGCGCCGTGACGCCGCTCGTATCTCCAAGGCGAAGATACGCCTCATGGACGAGCTCCGTCGGCGAAATGGTGACGTCGCCCCGCTCCTGGCGAAGCCGCCGGCCGGCCATCTCGCGGAGCTCGTCGTACACGAGCGGCAGGAGCAAATCGAGCGGCGCCGCACTGGCGTCCAGCGCGTCGGCCTGGAGAAGGACTGCCGTGATGCGGTTCGGGGGTTCGATCGCCGCCATGTGCGGGCGCGGGAGAGCTTAGCGTTGCCGCGAAGCTATCTCCCGCGCGCCGGGCGTGCCAGAGTTCACCCTCCCGTCACGATCGTGTCACGATGCGTCGCGCAGCCTTTTGGGTCCACGAAGCGCATCGCGGAACGCAACTTCACCCACCACCGCAGCGACATTGCTCCGGTCGTTGAGCGCGACGACGGCCGTCACCAGCCACTCCTCGTCCCACCGCCGCCCCACGAGCGCGAAATACAACTCCACCGCCGCTTCCAGCTCGCCGCGCGCCAGCAGGTTGCGCAGGTGCCGGGCGTGATCGGGGCGCAGCATGTCGTCGCCGTGTTCCCGCACGTACTCGGACAGCTGCCAGATGAGATCGCGGCGCGAATCCGCCGCGACCATGAGGCGAACGCCATCGACGGCATGCACCACGCCGACGAACAACGTCCGATCGACTGTATCGGACCGGCGCTCACCCCGCGCCGACCCACTGGACAATGGCTTCTCGAGACTCGCAATCCGTGGCATCTCACCCTCCCAGCGAGCGCCGTTCGACTTCCTGAGAGCGCTCGGCGTTCTGTCCGCCGACGCGTCTACAAGTACGTCGATCCGGCGCTCGCGATTTCGACATTGTTCGCTATCCGCCCCCCGAGAACCGTGCGACCGAGGGCGGAACCGGCACGTCCGCCGGCGTTTCCGGGTCCGGCACGGGCGACCCGACAGTGCTCGAGATCGGGATGACGCCGGCCCACATCCGCTCGTCGCCGGGGACCTTTCCCTGAACCACCCCGTGCGCGCGGACTTTCGCCGAGGCGGCTTCGATCTCCACCGCGAGCACGACCGTTCCCTTGAGCTCCTGCTCCGACGGCTCGCGGACCTCGTCCCACCGGCCCGGCAGTACGTGCTCACTGATGCAGCGGAGTGCGTGAAGGCGCTCCGCTCGGTCTTCGAGGTCCACCGCGTGTCCGTGGATCACTACGGCGCGGTAGTTCATGGAGGAGTCGAAGAGCGAGCGCGCGATAACCAGGCCATCGACGAGCGTGACGCCAATGCTGACGGGCTCGCCGTTCGTGGCCGTGGAAACACGTCCCCTTCGTGCCCCATGGAGATACATACGGTCGCGATCACGTCCGTACGTCATCGGGATCACGATCGGCCGGCCGTGGTCCACGAACGCGACGTGAGCGACGAGGCCGCGGTCGAGGATGTCGTAAACCGTTGCGCGATCGTAATGTGCGCGCTCCGGATGCCTGCGCACCCGGTTGAGGTTCGATACGCCGAAACGATTGGTCGCGTCGGCGGCAGCGTTCGATCTCGTCATGGTGTTTGCCGTGCGGATGAGCGGCGCCGGCGGCATCACGCCACCGGCCCACCGTGCACGATACACTTCAGCATGATATCTCCAAGCGTCCAAAAAGTGCGTAATGCCTAATACCAAACGATCGCGGTCATCGCGGACCGACGCGAGGGTTCGGCCCGGCTCGGCTCCGCTCATGATCGCGCTCGACCGTCGCACGCACGTTCCGCTGCAGCGCCAGGTCTACGCGGCGATTCGCTCGGCGATCCTCGAGGGACGCCTTCCACCCGGCACGCGCCTCCCCGCGTCGCGAACGCTGGCCGACGACCTCGGGGTGTCGCGCACGACGGTGGTGCTCGCGTACGCGCATCTCGAGACCGAAGGGTTCATCACGGGCCGGGGCAGTGCCGGCAGCTTCGTCTCGATCCTCGCGTTGGAGAAGGTGGAGCCGCGGACCAGCAGGCGACCACCGCGCGACGCGGAGATCGACCGCCTAACGCGACAGGCGAAGAGTGTCCTGCGGTCCGCGGCCGGCGCCCATCGCGTTCGTCCGACGCCGGTGCCCTTCCGCGCAGGCGAGCCGGCGCTGGACCTCTTCCCAGCGCGTCTCTGGGCCCGCATCTATGCACGGCGCGCGCGGCGCTCCGGTGCCGCGCTACTCGGTTACGGGAGCGAGCACGGGCACCGTGCGCTGCGTGCGGCGATCGCTGCCTACGTCAGTGCCGCGCGCGGCGTCACCGCCACGGCAGATCAGGTGCTCCTCGTTCGCGGAACACAACAGGGGGTCCACCTCACTTCGCGCGCGTTGCTGCGAGCGGGCGACGTCGCCTGGGTCGAGGATCCGGGGTATCCGATGGCGCGTGCCTTACTCGGGATGGCCGGCGCGGCGCTCGTGCCGGTTCCGGTGGACGCGGAGGGGCTCATCGTCGCTGAAGGCGTTCGTAAATCGCCGACGGCACGCGCCGCCATCGTCTCCCCGTCGCACCACTTTCCGCTCGGCGCGACGATGTCGCTCGGGCGGCGTCTCGCGTTACTCGACTGGGCGGGCGGCGCGGGCGCGTGGGTCCTCGAGGACGACTACGACAGCGAGTTCCGGTATGTCGGCGCGCCCATCCCGTCACTGCAGGGACTCGATACGAACGACCGGGTGATCTACCTCGGCACGTTCAGCAAGACGGTGTTCCCCGCCCTTCGGCTTGGCTACGTGATCGTTCCCCCGGGCCTTGTCGACCTCTTTCGCGCCACGCAATCACTCACCGACCACGTGGCGCCGAGCGTCGAGCAGGCGACGCTCGCGGAGTTCATCGATGACGGGCACTTCACGCGGCACGTTCGGCAGATGCGCGCGGCGTACGCGGAGCGGCAGGACGCGTTGCTGCGTGGAATTGCGCGGGAGCTCGGGGATCTCGTCGAGGCACAGCCCGTGGAGACCGGGATGCATCTGGTCGCGTGGTTGCGCGACCGGCGTGCGGACGATGTCCGCATCTCGCGGCTCGCGCACGAGGCGGGCGTGGAGGCTGGCGCGCTCTCGATCTATCGAGTGGAAGCTCGGTTGCCTCCGGGGTTGCTGTTAGGATTCGCGGCGGTGCGGCCGTCGGACATGGGACCGGCGCTGCGACTGTTGCGTCAGGCGATCGTGGCGGCCGCGCGCTGACGGCGGTGTCGGGGCGCGGCGCCCGCGAGGATGGGGCCCGCGGGGACGAGCTGCTTTCGTAGTGCGTCCACGCGAAGATTCATTCCTTCGAGCGAGCGCGCGCCGAGAATCGCCATATCGGACGGCTCGGCGAACACAACGAAATCTGGCGCGTATGCTCCAGCGGCGTGCACTACCGCCATGCCGACTTGACGGTCGAGCGTGCGGCCGTCAGCGAGAATAAACCGCTGCATGAACTCGGGGCGAATCTCGAGCTCCTCCAACACCGCTCGAGGCACCCAAGTGAACTCGCTCCCGGCGTCCACGAGCGCGCCCTCCACGCTGCGCGTCTCGCCGCGGTGCTCGATGCTCTCGATCAGGATGGTCGTTCGAAACGTTCCCATGCTCGACATGATACGGCCTCCTTACGCCCCGCCGTCATCAAGCTATCGCAGTCCGTATCGTGACTTACCTGCGCCGAGTATCGGCCGGGTCCACGTGCATCACCGCCATCATGTCCGAGCCGAGATGCTCGGCGATGTGACAATGGAGCATCCACGCCCCGGGATTGGACGCGTCGATGAGCAGATCGACCGTCGTACCCACCGGGATGATTACCGTGTCCTTCCACACGAGGTTGCGCGTGCGCACCCCGTCGCGAGAGACGACGAGCATCCGCTGCCCGTGCAGGTGGATCGGATGCTGCATGGGGTGAAATGACTTCGGGTCGTTGAAGATCCGGAGCTTCACCACCGACCCCTGCTTCACCCGCCACTGGATGTCCATGTTTTCCTTGCCAGTGGCGTCCTCCTTCAGGATCCAGCGCACCTGCTTGCTCGTGGAGAGCCAGTTCATGTCCGGCATGGCGTCCGTCCACTCGA
Source organism: Gemmatimonadaceae bacterium (assembly GCA_036280115.1). Taxonomy (GTDB): domain Bacteria; phylum Gemmatimonadota; class Gemmatimonadetes; order Gemmatimonadales; family Gemmatimonadaceae; genus JAJKIV01. The sequence goes on along the minus strand of DASURJ010000390.1, from coordinate 1,165 downwards.
CCGGAGCGAAGTACGCCGTGTCGATGTTCATGAACTGCACGGTCGCGAGTGGCAGCGAGTTCGTCTGGACCGTCAGCGTCAGCCGCTGGTCGGGCTCCTTGTCGAAGTAGCGGCGGAACCGTGCGACGTCGCGCGACACGGCGGGATAGGCACGGAGCGCGGCGAATCGGGCCGCATAGTCGGGCGTCGCGACCGTTTGCCCCACGGTGACGATGCCTAACGTGTCGACCGCCGGCTCGAACTCGCCGGTGAAGTGGTTGATGGCCTGTACCGAGTTCACGAGCGCATACTGGCCTGGCTTCTCGAACCGCGCCTCAATCACGTACCGCTCCGCCGGCGCCATCACGACGCTCGGCACCCGCTCCTCGCGCTCGAACCGGCTCACGTCGCTCGCCACGACCTTCATGGGCGCGCCGCCGAACGACAGGTTGTACGTGCGCGAGCTCGAGACGTTCGTGAGGTAGAACCGCACCACCTCGCCGCGGCGGACCGAGAGCCTGTAGTCCGGCTCCCCATTCACGGTGAGCACGTTCCCCACGCGCCCCATGAGCGCGAAGTCGGGACCTTCCCTGCCGAATGGAATGAGCGTGTCGCCGTTGATGAGCAGGTCGTTGAACACGAGCGACTGCTCGCGATTCACGGGCGAGTAGTAATCGGGCTCGGGCGAATCCACGATCATGTTGCCGAACAGCCCCATCGCCTGCTCGATGTCCTCGCGCACGTGCGGGTGATACCAGTAGACGCCGGCGTCGGGGAAGTGGACCTTGTACGTGAAGCTCCCACCGGGCGCGACTTCGGGTTGCGTGAGGCCGGGGACGCCATCGAACTGGTTCTCGAGCCGAAGGCCGTGCCAGTGTACGGTACTCGGCAACTCGATCTTGTTGTGAAACCGCACCGTGATCGTCGACCGCTGCGCGACGCGGATGAGCGGCCCTGGCACCATCCCGTTGAACGCGTACATCACGAACTGGTTGCCGTGGATCGTGCGCCTCACGAATCCTGCGGTGAGATCCAACGTGTCACCGTTCTTCAGACGCACTGTCTCCACTGGCTTCGCCGCGGGAAGCGTCGCGGGGTCGATGCCGGCGCCCGGAAGAAACGGCGTGACCGGCGGGCGCAGTCCCATGAGACCCGGCATCATCGGCATGCCCTTGGGCATCGGGAT
>DASURJ010000389.1:0-2390 GCA_036280115.1 Gemmatimonadaceae bacterium | reverse complement strand
GTGCGACGGGTGCGTACGCGGTGGACAGCGGGAGCGTGATCGACAGCGACGTGGCCGTGCTCAATGGCCCGGTGACGATCGCCGGACGGGTGAACGGCCGCGTGATCGCGATCAACTCCGACGTAATCCTCAGGCCTGGAGCGCGCGTCGAGGGGCAGATTCTCGTTGTCGGTGGAATCGTCGACGGCAAGGACGACGCGTTCATTGGCGGCGACGTGCGGACGTACCGGCAGCGGCTCACGTACCGGCGTGAGGGGAACCGACTCATCGCCTCGGGCTCGAGCGAGGAGGATGCGCGATGGTGGCGTCGCCGACAACGCTGGCGCTCTCGCAGCTACAGCGACCTTCGGCTCGTGTCGGCGCGGACGTACAACCGCGTCGAGGGGCTTCCGATCTTCGTGGGGCCCGCGTTCGGGCATCGCTTCGGTGACGGACGACTCTCCGTGGACGCGTTCGGCGTCTTTCGCACCGGGGAGCGGCTCGAGTGGAACTCCGAGAACATCGGGCATAGCGTGAAGGCGGAGCTGTCGTTCGGTCGTGGGCCTGGACTGGCGATCGGCGGCCGGTTGTTCGACGTCGTCGATGCGCCGGAGGAGTGGCAGCTGAGCGACGGTGAAGTCGGGCTCGCGTCGTTCTTCCTCCATCGTGATTTCCGCGACTACTACAATCGGCACGGCGGGTCAGGCTTCGTTCGCCTTACGCTGGTGCCGGGGCTGTCAGTCACGGGGTCACTGAGCGACGAACGATGGGCGTCGCGCGAGACGCTCGACCCATTCACGCTGTTCCGGAACGGGCAGGGCTGGCGTCCGAACCCGACCATGGACGAAGGACGGTTTCACATCGCGAATGGGACGCTCGAGGTCGACACGAGGACGGACGAAGACGACCCACGTTCGGGGTGGCACATCATTGCCGACTACGAGCACGGGTCGGGGCGGACAACGTCCTTCGGCAGCGTGTCGCCCGGCGTGCGCGATCCTGACACCGACGGACTCACCAGGTACGCGCGCGGCTTCGTCGACCTGCGCCGGTACAATCGGCTGTCGCCGGACGGGCAACTCAATCTCCGCCTGGCCGCCGGCGGCTGGCTGAGCGGTGATGAGCTCCCGCTGCAGCGGCGCCTGTCGCTCGGCGGTCCCGGCTCGCTTCCGGGGTATCCGTTCCGGCGCACCGGCTCGGCCGAGGACGTGCTTCAGTGCAGCGGGACCGACATCCCGTTAGGCGTTCCGGCGCAGTGCGAGCGGATGCTGCTCGTGCAGGCGGAGTACCGCGGTGACCTGTGGATGTCGTTGTTCGGGGACTTCGACGGTTCGTGGCGTCGCGGGGGCTGGCGGCATCGCGCGCAGTGGGTTGTGTTCGCCGACGCAGGGCGTGGGTGGCTCGTGGGTCCGCGGCAGGGCGACATGCAGTACCCGAAGGACAACCTCCCCTCGCTTTCGACGTTCAAGACGGACGTCGGCGTCGGCCTCGACCTGGGGCTGATCGGTGTGTTCGTGGCGAAGTCGGTGTCGGACTCCGATGAGCCGCCCAATTTCTTCGTGCGCGTCGGGCGTCGGTTCTAGTCTCGTGCGTGCGTTAGGCGTCGCGCTCGCCCTCGCGTTCGTCGCGGCGACCACCGCGACGGAGGCTCGCGCGCAGGCGTCAGCCCGCCGGGATGGGACCGCGCGCACGGGGACGCCGCCGCCTCAATCGAAGGCGGGGATCGATGTGTCGCTGCCGGCGTCCACGAAGCCGGTCTTCGCGGGTCCCGTCATCCGGACCGCGAACGTGATCGCGGACAACGAGCTCAGGGCGCTGCTTCAGAACGGGTTTCCGGCGCGCCTGCACTACCGGGCGGATCTCTGGTCGCGAAGCGGATGGTTCGATGACGTGGAGTCGTCGATCGAATGGGACGTCTTCGTCCGCTACGAGCCGCTGACGAAGACGTATCGCATCTCGCGGCACATCGGCGAGCGCGTCGAGACGATCGGGCGCTTCGAGCGATACGGGGATGCGCAGGCCGCGCTCGCGCGACCGTACCTCGCACCGCTGCCCGCTCGCCGGACGCGAGCGCGCCAGTACTACAACGTGGTGCTCGAGGTCGAGGTACTCTCGGTGTCCGACCTCGACGAGCTGGAGCGGTGGCTGCGGGGCGAGTTTCGTCCGGCGGTGCGCGGCAAGCGGAACCCTGGCACGGCCCTCGGTCGCGGTATCTCGACGCTCGCTACCCGGCTGCTCGGCGGAGAGAAGCGCCGCTACGAACAGAGGACGGAGACGTTCAGAGTCAGCCAGTAGTGTCACCGACGGCGAGAGCCTACAGAACTACGCTGGTTACTGTTAGCTGGAACTGGTTGCTGCAGGGTGAAAAGCGAGAACCCTCGGGAAGCCCCTTCACCATAGGGAGGGCTCCC
>DASURJ010000388.1:0-6583 GCA_036280115.1 Gemmatimonadaceae bacterium | reverse complement strand
CGGACCTCTGGTCGTTAGGCGTCGTGCTCTACGAGATGGGCACGGGCATCCGTCCGTTCCGCGGCGATAACGTGGCGTCGGTGCTCCACGCGATTCTCCACGACGCCCCGACGCGCGTGTCAGCCCTCCGGGGCGAGCCTCCCGGTTCCGTCGATTCGATCATCGCGCGGCTGCTCGCGAAGGACCCGGATCATCGGTATCCGAGCACCGAGCAGCTGATTGCGGATCTGGCGCGCAGCACAAGCGCCACGGCGGAGCGACTCGCAGACGCCGAGGAACACGGTCAGGTTTCCGTTGACGTCACCCGCACGACCGATCGCCCGAGACGACGATGGTCGCGGCACCTGTGGTGGTACACCGCCGCCACGGTCGCGGCGGCGACACTGGTCGCGACGTCGCGCGGGCCCCTCACAAGAAGCGAGCGTGGCCGGAACGCTCCGCCGATCACGATGCCCGACATGCTGCCGGACACCGCAGCCTCCGCCGCGCGCCTTCACGCACTGGACCTGTACAACCGGGGCCTGACGCCCATCCTGTTCCGAAGCGACAGTGGTCGGCGAGCAGCGCGTGATCTGGTCCGGCAGGCGACAGTAGCCGATTCGACGTTCGCCCCCGCCCACGCCGCCCTGGCGATTCTCTCGCTTGCGCCCGGTGCCCACAGCCGGGCGTCGCTCGACGAAGCAGAACGGTCCGCACGCACGGCGGTCCGCCTGGACAGTTCGCTCGCGAGAGCCTGGGCTGCGCTCGGCCGCGTGATGATGCTCAGGTACCGCTTCGCGGAGGCCGAAACGCATCTGAGACACGCCGTGGAGCTCGACCCGAAGACGGATCTTCGCGAGTTCCTGATCTGGCTGTACGTGTTCATGGATCGCCCTGGTGACGCGCTCCGCGAGGCGGAGGAGTTTCTGAGGCAGAACCCGACCGAACCGGGCGCGATCGCGGAAGTGGCGAGAGGCTATCTCGTGAACGGGCGCTGCGACGAGGCGCTCGCGCAACTCGATCGCCTCGCGCAAATGCAACCGCCCCCCGCGCGCGTGGGGCACATCAGCGCACAGTGTCACGCAAAGCGGAAGGAGTGGCCGCAGGCGATCACCGCCATGCGGCGGGTCGCCGAGGGCAACGAACCAGCACTCGCGTATCTCGGGTTCATGCTGGCGCGAGCCGGTCAGCGGGACTCGGCCCGAGCGATCAATACCATGCTGCTCGCCCGGCACGCGCGGGGCGAGGCCGCTGCATGGGGCCCGGCCGTGGTCTACGCCGGACTCGGCGACGTCGACCGTGCGTTCGAGTGGATCTCACGGGCTCACGACGACGGGTCCCTCAGACCCGAAATCATGGAGCCGCTGTTCGAAGAGCTCCGAGCTGACGCGCGATTCGATCGACTTCGCAGGAAGCTCGGCCTGGCGACGCGGTAGCGCCGAGCATGGAGGTCCGCCACCTAGTTGTGCCCCCAGCAGTAGGTGACGCGCACTGGCGCGGTCGACACGCCACAGTGCGTCGAGCCGGTGCTGCTCGAGTTCACCAGCGTCACGCGATCGCCGAATGGCGGTGGGGTCCGTTCTCACCGCATCGGCCACTTGACCGCTCAACGCCCCGCGCGCAACCACGAGTGTTGATACATCTCCCACGCGCTCCCGCTCCACTGATACAGGTACTCCTTTCCGAGTATCCTGACGCCGTCGCCACCCGGTGACCGACAGCGCAACTCGACAATGAGTCGTCCCTCCCAGCGCCCGTCGTGCACGCCGACGAGCGGTGCAGTGACTCTCGCGACCAGCACGCGCGGCCCGCCTCGCCGGTCGAGGTCCGCCGGGCAGCTGGGAAACGTGCCTGCGCTGTCGCCTTCCGCTGTTTCGCCTGACGGCACCTCGAGGCCACGGGCGAAGGCCGCGACGATCGCTGCCGATTGCTCCGCGCTCAACGCGACGCACCCAGCGAGCGACGCGCTGTCCACGAGCGGATGCGCAGGCTCGCAGAGCAGCGCGTGCGCGACGGCACGGATGGGGTGGACGCGGCTGGCGCGTCCCGCCTCCGTCGCCAGCAATTCAAGAGATGGCATGGCGGTGGAGTCGAACGCCTGTGCGGCGAGCACGCGGTAGGGCCCAGCCAGCCCGGCGGCCAGGGCGCACACCAGCGAACAGGCAGCCGGCATCCGACGCCTCAACCGGCGGAGCCAGTATGCGGCTCCAGGCATCAGACGCGACATCGATCCATCTTCCCTACTCACATACACAAGAGGATTGCAGCGGTGACGCGCGGGAGGGGACGTGAGTGCTGATCAGCGATTGACCGGATACTCCTGCACCCAATTGAATCCGCGCGAGATCAGGAAGAACGTGTTCAAATCGCGCTGCGTCATCGCCATGCGCACTCGCTTCCCGTCGATCTGGCCCTCGAGCGTGAGCCTGGTTGGCGTCGGTCGGTCGTACGCCAACACAGGCTTCCACGTGCTATCGCTCGCCTTTCGCAGCGTGACGGCGCGCTTCACGGTGTCGATCGTCGCGCCGAACCGGACGAACGACAGATCCATCTTCTGGAGCGTCATGCCGTTCGCCGCCTGGAACACGGCGTATCGATACCGTAGCGAGTCGGTAGTGAGCGGCGGTCGTAGCTCGCCGTCGATCGACATCGAATCGACGTTCCAGATGCCGTAGAGCGGTGACTTCGGCGCCCCCGGGCCGTACGTCCTGTAACCCTCTACACCAGCCTTGACCTCGAGGCCTAACGCCCACACGAGAAACACCAGTTGCGCGATGATCCAGCGACGATGCGACCGCACGCTCGATCCGTAACGCGGTGCCGGCGCCGGCACGACCTGACGATTGAGCACGAACCAGTTGACGAGACGGCGCGTATCCGGCGCGATCAGCACGACCGACATCAGCACCAGATGAAACGCGAACAACTTCACCGGCACGTCGTACGTCATGTTCACCATGAACACGCCGAACGCCACGCCGAGCGTCACGAGGGCACCGATCAACGTCGTCCACGGGAGCAACAGCAGCAGACCGCCGAGGACCTCGGCCGCGCCGATGAATCGCTCGTAGCCCGGCGCTGCACCGATCGAGTACCAGATCACGCCCATCGGCGAGAAGTCGCCGAACGGCTCCAGCAGCCGGCTGAGGAACACCGTAGGCATCTGGAGGGGGAACACCTTCGCGAAGCCGTACGAGAACATCGTCGTGCCGAGCGCAACCCGCAGAAACAGTCGGAACCATTTGTGGAGCCGCGGATAGCTCGTGCGACGCGCCGCAATCGACCACGCAACCGTGCCGAGCGCTGCGAGCAGCAGGCCGGTGAACGCGTACGTCCAGTCGAACAGCGTGTCGCCACTGCCGGTGGGATGCACCGTCGGTTGGACGCCGAGCAGGTTGTTCCCAACCCAGAGCACGAGCGGTCGCATTGGCGCGTACTCGGCGAGCACGGGCACGCGAACCCACGGGTTCGGAAGCATGCCGCCGAGCATCTGCGTCATGAGGACGTAGAGCCCGAAGTAGAGGACGCAGAAACGGAAAGCGATCCGGATCGTGGGCGACCACGATGCCTGGGCATGCCCGGCAAGCTGGGGCTCTGGCGGTTCCAGTACCGTGGGGGCCGGCGAACGCTCGGCGACGGGTTCGGCGATGGCTGTCATGTCGGTGCGACGATCGTGGAGGGTCGGGTCGCTTGCTGGGCATTCGAGTTCCGAGCGGAACGCGGTCAACCTGGGGCGTTTCGCGGAATCAACCGTACTGCGGATTCCGACAGTCCGCTATAGCGGACCGACCAGACCAGTCACCGATCCAACGCCCTTCGCCTAACGTACCAGTCGGCCGTCATTCCAGCGTAGCCTGTCATTCCGAGCGCAGCGAGGAATCGCCGTCGTCCCGGCAGAGGGGCCCTCTTCCGGGAGGACTGCGATTCCTCATCTGCCCGCAAGCGGGCACCCGCGCGCCTTCGGCGCTTCGCTCGGAATGACCCCGCGATTCCTCCCGCCCGCGTCGCGGGTACCCGGCTCGGAAATGACGAATCGGCTCCCTACTCTCCGCGCAATGCAACCGCGGGGTGGATGCGCGCCGCGCGGCGCGCGGGGAGAAGTGTCGCGCACAGCGCTACCACCACGAGCAACGCCGTCGCCACTCCGAACTCCGCACCACTGGTCGGTGCGACCTCGTAGAGCAGGGCGCGCAGCAGCCGCGTCGCACCCCGCGCCGCAACGAGACCCGCGACAGTGCCGATCGCGACGAGCTTGACTCCGTCGCCGAGGACCATGCCCCCGACGCGCGTCGGCGCTGCGCCGAGCGCCAGTCGGATGCCGAACTCGCGCACCCGCCCGTTCGCCGCGTACGAAACCACGCTGTACACACCGACGACGCCGAGGAACAGCGCGGCAACGCCGGCAAACGCGATGAGCAGCATCGTGAGACGCACGCGCGCCGTCGCATCGGCCACCAGCGATCCGAGCGTACGGATATTCGTCGACGGGACACGACGGTCGAGCTCCGTCACGATCCCTTGAATCATCGACGCCGTGGGCATCTGCGTCCCGCGGATCACGTACTGAACGTCCCTCGGTTTGCCCACGCCCGCGGAGCTGTCGGCCGGGAGCCCGTCGCCGTCACGGAGGAGGGGGAAGTACGCCATCGGCACGTAGCCGTCCTCGATGCGTTCCCAGTGGACGTCGCCGACCACGCCAACGATCGTGAACCACGTGGCCGGCGCGCCGCCGCGGACCGGTCGCTTGACCCGGCGACCGACAACGTCGGTCGTTCCGAACAGGTTCGTCGCGAGACGTTCACTGACAACTACCGCCGGCGTCCCGCGCAAGTCGCCGGGCCGGAAGCCGCGCCCCGCGCGCTGCGGAATTCCCATCACACGGAAGTAGTCGGCACTCGCGAGGTTGCTCGCCGCTGCGACGGCCGGTCGTGCCTCCTCGTCGCCAGCCTGCAGTTGCGTGTCGAGCGATGGCGCGCCGCGACTCGCGAGGGGAAGGTACGATGCCACAGCCACCGAGGTGACTCCGGAAAGCGCGGCGAGCCGGTCCACCATGCGCGCATGGAATGCCGCGTTCGCGGCGTACGACGTGTAACCGTCCCACGGCAGCGAGACCTGAAACGTCATCGCACTCTCGGGCTCGAACCCGATCTCGGCGTTGCGCAGGTTCCAGAAGCTTCGGCCCAGCAGTCCCGTCGCAACGAGCAGCACGAGCGCGATCGCCACCTGCAAAGCGACGAGGCCATGCTGTGCGCGCCGCCAGGCGCGACTCGCCGTCGATCGCGACGTGCGGAGACGGTCCAACAGCCCGGCCCTTCCCGACCGCACGAGCGCGATGAGTCCTACCGCGGCGCCGATGAGCGTCGCGCAACCGAGTACCAGAGCGAGCGTCTCTCCTGTGAACGAGACCTCGTGCAGCCGCGGGATCTCGCGCTCCGTGAAGCCGAACCTCGTGGACAGTGCGAGTGCTGCAACGGGAAGTGAAACAGTCGCCGACGCAAGGCCAAGCACAATGCCTTCGATCACGAAGCGTTGTGCCAGGGCGAAGCGGCTCGCGCCTAACGACAGCGCGATGGCGATCTCGTGGCTCGCTCGTTCCGTGCGGAGCAGGAACAGGTTGACGACGTTGGTTGTCGCGATGAGCAGCACGACCGCCACCAGCACCCCGAGCAGGACGAGCTGCGCTCGCACCGGAGCGACGGTAGCGGCCTTGAGCGATTGGACGGATACACGCGCTTGGCTACGCTGCAACATGTCCGACGTGATGGCCGGAAACCGATCGGAGAGGCCCGGGATCAGCGCGCGCAGTTCAGCCTCGGCGGCGGGCGCCCCGATTCCGTCGCGCAGGCGGCCGATCACGTGATAGAAGCGCGCGCTGATCTGCGGACGGTTCACCGGCACCGCCGCGGGGTAGAAGATGTCCACCGACGGCATCGGGAAGTCGAACGAGCGGGGCAGAACGCCGATGACGATGCGCGCCCCACGGTTGATGTCGATGCGGCGGCCGATGATCGACGGGTCTGCGCCGTACCGCCGTCGCCAGAGGCCCTCCGAGATGAGGATCGGAGTGCGGCCGTTGGACCACGAGGTGTCGCTCCGCTCGAACAACTGGCCGAGGAGGGGACGCACGCCGAGCAGGGTGAACGTGCCGGGCGTCATCATCGCGACCGTCACGCGCTCGGCGGCGTCACCGTCGGTGATGTCGAACGCTTCGCTCGTCGTGTACGCGCCGAGCTCGGTGAAGGAGCGCGCGCTTTTCGCGAAGTGGAAGTAGGTCTCTGGGGAGTGCAGATCGCCCGTCGTCTCAATCCCGTCGGTGATGAAGCCGACGCGCACGAGCTGATCGGGCGTGTCATACGGGAGGTCGCGGAGGAGCACGCCGTAGACAATGGTCCCGATGCCAACTGCGGCACCTATCCCGATGCCGAGCGTGGCGATGACAGCGGCCGCGAATCCCGGCGCACGGTGCAGGCGGCGGAACGCGAAGCGCGCGTCACGGGCGAGGTTATCGAGCGCGACGACACCGCGCGCGTCGCTCGTTTCCTCGCGGAAACGCTGCGTGCCGCCGAAGCGGAGAGTGGCGGCGCGCCGTGCATCGGCCTCGCTC